>NZ_JAWIRW010000005.1:96699-174852 GCF_036319985.1 Stenotrophomonas sp. SMYL89
CTCTGGCGCCCCCCCCCCGCCCCGCCCGTTTCGCCAACACCCCCCCCGCTCGGGCCGCCACGCTACAGATGCGAGATCGAGCACCGCGCCACGCTACAGATGCGCGTCTGCCATGTGCCGCACGTGCTCGGCGGCCTGCGCATGCAGCCAGTCGCGGAACGCGAGGAAGCCACGATGGCTGGCCGAGCGCTGCGGGTACACCAGCCAATGTGGCCAGTCGGTCTTCAGGCGCTGGCTGGACAGCGCGACCAGCTGGCCCGAATCCAGCAGCAGCCGCGCCCGCGTCACCCGCCCGAGGGCCACGCCCACGCCATCCAGAGCGGCGCGATGGTGCGCCTCCGAATCATCCAGCACCGCCACGAAGCGCGACGGCGGGCTCTGCCCGCTCAACGCGAACCAGGCGCCCCATGCCCCGTCCGGATCACCCAGCAGCGGCCACTGGGTCAACGGCACACGGTCGACGCCTCCCATGCGTTCGATCAGCGCCGGGCTCGCCATTGGCAGCAGCCATTCGTCGAACAGCGGCTCCACCACCAGGCCTGGCCATTGCCCGCTGCCCAGCCGCAGCGCGGCGTCGAACTGGCGCTGCCGCTCGAAATCAATCAGGCGTTCACTCGACTGCAGGTTGATCTCGATCTGTGGGTGCTCTGCCACGAAGTGACCCAGGCGCGGCACCAGCCAGGCCGAGGCCATCGACGGTACCGCGCTGATCGTCAGCACGTGCTCGGCACGTGCGGCATAGGGCTGGAAGGCTTCGTTGATCGCATCCAGATGCGGACCCACCTGGTCGAGCAGGCGCTGGCCCTCCAGGGTGAGGGTGACACCACGCGGCTGGCGGATCAGCAGCGGCTGCCCGAGCCGTTCTTCCAGCTGCCGCATCTGATGGCTGAGCGCGCTGACGGTCAGGTTCATCGACGCCGCCGCGCGCGACAGGTTGCCGAGCCGGGCGGCGGCCACGAAGCCCTGCAGGGCATGGAGCGGTGGGCGGGACATCAGGCTTGAATTCCTCTCAAGGCACGCTTGCGGAAATGTCGCTTTTTGCCCGCCCATGCTGCCCGTATCGTGCAATCCACTCAAGTGTAGGCACGCTCATGAACATCTTCGGAGGCTTGTTGTTCCTGCAGGGCCACGTGGCCAGCACCGAGCTGGCACGCCAGCTGGCCAGCCCTCCCACACCTGCCCCGCAGTGCGCGCAGCAACCGGCTGCGCCTGTTCAGCCGCCGAGAACCCGTTGAACGCTCCTCACCCTGCGTACCAGCGTTGGACGTGTTCAGGCAGCCACGGGATCGGATCGATATCCAATGCCCGACAACCGTCGAGGGTGTCACGCAGCGCGCGCTCGCCGGGGCCACTGGGCAGCCGTAGGCCTTCCTCCTCCGGAAGTTGCACCGCAGCCCAGTCGTGCAGCCGGTCCATGCGCAGGCGCAGGGCGGCCCGCAGCCACGCCTTCAGTGGATAGCAGCGATAGCCTTGTTCGCCCAACGCGATAATTGCACGCGACAAGGCCTGGTTGGCACCACGTACCCATTCGGTGCGGCCTCCAGCCTTGTCCTGGACCGTCATCGGCGCCGGCGCGCGGTGCGCCTTGAACGGCGAACGCAGCTGCAGCTCCAGGTCTCGCGCATCGCGCTCGCTTTCCGCTTCCACCAGTGCACCGGCGTCGAGGTCGAAGAACTCGAACCAACGCCGGTGCAATGCGCTGATGCGTCCGAGCGGATCACGTGAGAAACCGATCTTCGCGTAGTCTTCCCACGCACAGGGGAAGACGTAGGCGAAGAAACGACCGTCGATGCGGATATCCGACTGCATGTGCGCAGGCTGCCTCGATAACAGCCCGGGTGCAACCGGGCGTTACCGTGGACGCTGCAGCGCCTCCTGCACCGCCGCAGCCACGTCGGTGTTGTCGATGTAACTGCCGTCGTTCCAGCGCACGTGCTGACGGTAGCCGGCATCAACGCCGCGCACGCGCTTGGCCAGCAGTTCCGACCCCGCGCCCTTGGCCCACAATGGCACCAGCGCGTTGGAGTGGTTACCGGTGGGTCGGAAGCTCATCCCCGGCATGCGGCCGCGTCCATGGTTCCTTACCGGTTCGAAGGCCACGATCTGCGCGTCCGGGCCCATCGGCATGCTGTTGTCGTGGTCGGTGGTGACGATCAACAGGTTTCGCTCCCAGCCACCGTTACGCTCGATCCAGTCGACCACCGCCGTCACCGCGTCGTTGAACTCCACGGTTTCCTCGATCAGACGGCCGTACTGCGGCTGGTCCGTGCACTGGCCGTAGTGCCATTCGGTACCGCAGGCACTGGTATGCGCGGCCCAGTCGGTGGCGCCGCCTTCCACCATCAGGAACAAGCCGCGGGGGGAACGCTGCTGCAGGAACTGCAGCGCGCCACGGGTCATGGTCGCCAGATCGGGCACGCTGTCGATCTTCCTCACTCCCGAAGGCGTGGCTGCATCCTTGCCCAGCACCTGCAGGCGGCGCGCCTGCTGCAGGGTGTTGGCCACGCGCGGTACACCGATCAGCGGCCTGTCGGCCGGCAACCGTCCCTGCGCCAGTGTGGCGAACGCTTCCTTGCTGCGGATCAGGCGCCACGGTCCCGCCGGATTGCCGGCGATGGTGCTGCCCGCTTCCAGCTGCTGCCAATCCTGCTGCGACACCCACTGCCATGGATTCGCGCAGCCCTCTGCGTTTGCGGTGTCCGTGCCTTCGTTACAGGCGCGGCCGTCGACGCTGTAGCCCGGGCCACCGGTGCCCATCACCAGGTCCATGTGCCCTTGCGACAGCATCTGGTGGGCGATGGCGTGGTAGTTGTTGCGCGATGCGTTCTGCGCTGCGAACGCAGCGGGCGTGGCGTGCGCGAAAGGCACCGAGGTGACCACGCCGGTGGCCATTCCCAGGCGCTTGGCGCGCAGCGTGTTGAATTCAACAGCGTTGCCATCGTTGTCCACATTGATGGCGTTGTTGTAGGTCTTGATGCCCGAAGACAGCGCCGTGCCTGCTGCGGCGCTGTCGGTCGCCACCGCGGCCAGGTACTGGTAACCGGCGAACGGCAGGTCCTGCGCCGGCACCGGCTCGGTATCCCAGGCCTTGCCAACGTCGTAGCCGAGGGTCTGCGCGTTGTCGCCGGTCGGCTGGCTGCTGGCGTTCAACGGGAACGTGGTGACCGCCAGGCGCTGCGGGAAATCCGCATAGGGGGCGCCTTCGCGGCTGCCGTACTGCCAGTAGGCAGCGGCATCCCAAGTGCCCCAACCCGCGCCGTCATTGATCATCACGATCACGTTGTACGGACGGACGTCACCGGAAGGAACGGCCCCGGCACGCAGAGCGGGCTGGCAGCCGCCAAGCCCGGCCAGCGCAAGCAGCAGCGAGGAGTGGAGCCAGCGGCGTGGCGTACGTGCCGTCATTGAACAGTCTCCCAGGCCATAGGCGGCCGAAATGACGGTACGTTATATCGTTTCAATATTGCAGCTTCATGCAGCCGCCGCGGACTATCCTGCAGGCCTCCTTCGCCATCGCCGCATGCATGCCGTCTCCCACCTCCGCGCGCGACCCGCTCTCGTCCATCACCCTCGATGCAGCAACCCTCACGGTGATCCACCAGCACAACGCCGACATCGCACGACAGCCGGCGTCGCTGACCAAGCTGATGACCGCCTACGCGGCCTACGCATGCATCGGGGAGTACGGGCACTCGTGGGACGAAACGGTCACCGTCGCTGACGACGATGTGCATGCCGTGGCCGACGACGAAACGCGCATGGGGCTTGTCCCCGGAGAGACCGTCACCCTGGGACGTCTGCTGGAAGGCCTGATGATCGTCTCCGGCAATGACGCGGCACTGGCCATGGCACGTCATCTGGGCGGATCGCAGCCTGCATTCCTGGAACGCATGAACCGGCACGCGCGCCAGCTGGGCCTTCGCAGCACGTGGTTCGCCAGCGTGTCGGGCATCACCACGCCGCGTCATGCATCCAGCGCGCGTGACATGGCGATGCTGGCCGCCTGCCTGCTGAACGATCATCCGCAGATCCTGGCGATCACCGCGCAGCGCGCGTTTGAACATGGCAGCTTCAGCCGCAACAACCAGAACGCCCTGCTGGGCGATGACGGCGTGGATGGATTGAAGACCGGTTATACCCGCGCTGCAGGCTTCTGCCTGGCGGCGACCGCGTGCCGGGCGGTACCCGGGCGTGCGCAGCCGGTGCGGCTGATCACCGTGGCCCTGGGTTCTGAAAGCCGCGAGGCACGCGATGCACGGGTACGTGAGTTGCTGGCCGACGGTTTCGCTGCGCTGGCCGGCACCGCCATGGATGCCTGAGGCCGATCAGCGGCGCTTGACCGTAGCCACGATCAGGCGCTGCAATTCGGCTTCGGCGTCACCCTTGTCCAGCGCCCCGGCAACCACGGCTTCGGACAGGGCTTCGGCTGCACCGAGAATCGCCCAACACCCCGCCAGCGGCACTGAGCCGTCAGCGGCGAACGGGCCCAGCCAGGCGTCGCAGTTGTCGATGAAGTCCTGCTGGTAGCGCCGGCGCACCTCATGCAGCTCCGGCGCGCCCACCAGGGCGGCGAGGATGCCCTGCACTTCACTGCCCTGGCTGAGGATGCAGTCGATGTAACCGGAGGCGATGGCGGCCGCACGATCAGCCAGCTGTGCCCTGGCGCGACCGATACGCTCGTGGAAGACCACCGTCTGCCGTCCGTCGTAGTCATCGTAGAGCGCGGCCAGCAGGCCGTTGCGGGTCACGAAGTGGTCGTAGGCCACCGGCTTGGTCACGCCCGCCGCTTCGGCCAGCCGGCCCAGCGTCAGCGCATCGGTGCCTTCTTCGCCGACCAGCGTCCACGCCACCTCCAGCAGCTGGCGGGCGCGCTGCTCTCGGGTCAGGCGGCGGCGCATGGGAGCGGTGTTGGCAGGCATCAGCGGAACACGGTGATCAACTCATCGGAATACCAATTTTACGGCCGATTTCCACGGCGGTCTGCAGGTGTGCCTGCGCGGCACCGCTGTCGGCGTCGAGCAGCAGTTCGGACGACAGCACGCGCGCGCCACAGTAGTCGAAGATGCCCATGTCGATCTGGGTCTTCATCGCTGTGCCATAGCCGCGCCGTTCGATCATTTCCGCGCCCGCACCACCGACGCCGACCAGGTGCACGCGCAGGCGCTGCAGCTTCTTCTGCACCTTGCCATCGGCGCCGTCCTGGTAAGCCCAGCCCTGGGTGAACACGCGATCGATCCATCCCTTCAGCAGCGCGGGGAACGACCACCAGTACAGCGGATAGACCAGCACCAGCGTGTCGGTGGCGTCCAGCCGTGCATGCTCGGCGGCCACATCGGCCGGCACCGCGCCGGTGCCACGGAACAGCGCCTGGTCCTGCGCGGTGAAGCGCGGGTCGAAGCCCTCGGCCATCAGGTCGGCGTGGGCCACGGTGTTGCCGGCATCGCTCGCAACGATGGCCTCGCCGATGCGCTGGGCGATGGCATGGGTGAGCGAACCAGGTTCGGGATGGGCGGTGACGATGAGGCTATGCATGCGGGGACGTTCCGGAATTCATTACCTACCAATGGTAAGTATCAATTCCCGGGATGCCAGCACCACCAGTGGGACGCTGTTTTCGCACCCCGTATAGTGCCGAGGTTGCCCGTGAGATGCCCGACGATGCGCCGATACCTGCTTGCTTCATTGATGTACCTGTTGCTGGCCACGACGGCACAGCCTGCCCTGGCCGGCGAGCTCACCGCGGCCGAATCGGCCGGCCTGCGCCAGGACGTACAGGCGATGTTGACCGCATTCGCCAAGGGCGATGCCGAGCTGATCATCGCCCGCACGCATCCCAGCCTGAAACGCCTGGCCGGTGGCGATGAGACCTACGCCCAGTCGACCCGCGATACCGTCAAGGCATTGCACAAGGCTGGCGTCGTCATCATCAGTGACGAGGCCGGAGTGCCCGGCCGCACCTATGCCGCCGGTGACGAAGAAGTCTGCTTCGTACCGCGGCAGTCACTGCTGCGTGTGCGCGAAACCGCTATCCGCAGCACCTCGTTCATGGTTGCCGTGCGCCACGTCGGCACTTCGCAGTGGCGCTACCTTGATGGCGCCGGGCTGATCGACAATCCAGCGATGCTCCGGCAGCTGTTGCCGGCACTCGAGCCGGGCGTGATCCTGCCCAAGGGCGGAGTGGAAACGCTGTAGCGCACTTGCAGGGCGACGCTACGCTCCGGCGCATCCATCCACGCATGGCGTGGATCCATCGGCATGCGGGCACAGCTCTTCGGTGGGTGCGTAGCTTGCTGCGCACCGGGCATCCTGCATCCACGCATGGCGAGTATCTACCGGCTGTCCGCTAGCGGAACAACGCGTTCAACGCCGCACCCGAGGCCGCCTGCTGCAGGCCATCGAAACGACCGTCCTGCATGATCGGCTGTGTCGCCTGCATCAAACCTCCCCAGGCGGCGCGCGCCAGCGCACCCCCCAGGCTGACCCGCCGCACGCCGAGTGCGGCGATGTCCTGCAGGCTCAGCGGCGTCGGCCCACCGACCAGCAGGTTCACCGGCTTCGTTCCTGCTGCGGCAACCACTGCACGGATCTGCTCCGGGGTCGTGATGCCGGGTGCGTACAGCACATCGGCACCGGCTTCGGCATAGGCGCGCAGGCGCTGCAGCGTGTCCTGCAGGTCGGGCACGCCCACGAAGAAGTTCTCGGCACGCCCGACCAGCAGCACCTCGCCGCCCGCGCGGTCGATGGCCGCACGCGCCGCACGCAGGCGTTCGACCGCCTGGTCAATCGGGCGCAGCGGTGCATCGGCCACGCCACTGGCGTCCTCGATCGACAGCGCGGCGATGCCGGTATCGATCGCTGCGGCCACCGCCTCCCCCACCGCCTGCGGCGTGGCGCCGAAGCCATCACCGAAATCGGCATTCAATGGAAGTGCTGTCGCCGCCGCCATCAGCCTCAGGTGCTCCAAGGTGGCCTGCAGCGAGACCGCACCGTCCGGTCGCCCTTCGCTCCAGGCGCAGCCGGCACTGGTGGTGGCCAATGCCAGGAAGCCCTGCCGCTGCAGGTAGCGCGCACTGCCCACGTCCCATGGGTTGGGCAGCACGAAGCACCCCTGCGCGTGCAGTTGGCGGAAAGACACACGCTTGTGCTGTGTGTCGGCATCGGGCGGGGTCATGGCAGGGCTCCGGGGCGGCAGACCTGCACCGTAGCCCGCCGTGCGGTCGCGCTCAATGGCATCGAAGCCCGCCATGCATGAGGTGATGCTGCCTGCTTATTGGACGCCACCGGCCACACTGCCCGAGCGTGCGTGCTTGCCCACACCCATGCCGCCACGGAGCCCTTCATGCAGCCTGACCCGCATCTCCTCATCGATGACGGCGACGATGACGGCCACTGGGCCGACCTGCTTTCGCCGGCACGGCGGCGCCTCATCGCCTCGGCCGGGCTGGCCGCCGGAGGCCTGGCCAGTGCCTCGACAGCCTCGGCATCGCCCCATGGCGACGTTGCAGCGAACACCACCGAGCCCGGCCGTCCCGGCTTCCGTGCCATCGTGCCGCCGGCGCCGAAGGGGCGCAGTCCCTGGGGCCAGGCCACGGCCAGCGAACCCACCCCGCGGCCAGCCAGCGTGCGTCCCGGCGAAGCCACGCTGCCCACCACCCCGCGCGCCTATACCGACATCAAGAGCTATCACGCACATATCTACTTCGATGAAGACAGCTTCGAGAAAGCCGCCCTGCTGCGGCGCTGGGCGGCCGAGCGCTTCCCGGTGGAACTGGGCAACTGGAACCTGGAGCCGCGCGGCCCGCATGTAACACCGTCGTTCTACTTCGGCTTCAACAACGACCTGCTGCCGGTGTTGGTGCCGTGGCTGCAGCTCAACAGCCTGGGGCTGACCATCCTGATCCATCCCAACACCGGCGATGGCCGCGCCGACCATCTGTACTACGCCCTGTGGGTGAACCGCGCGCAGCCGGTGAACGCCTACAACTGGCCGGTGCCCAAGCCGGGCGAGCGGGAGGCATTGGAAGAAGTGTTCCCGAACGTGGTGCCGACGGTGCCGCTGGAGACGTGAGCCGCCTTTCCCGCAGGTGCGCGGCTTGCTGCGCACCTTGGGCTGCCCTCCGGTGGGTGCGTAGCTTGCTGCGCACCGAACTTCCATCATCCATGCATGGCGGGGATCTACCGGTCGGTGGCCCTTCACCCGCACGTGGCGCGGGTCCCCGGACAAGGCTCTTGCCGCCATCGTCGGCCTACGTGCACGCATCCCCCGCCCGCACGGCGTTCAGCGCGCCTTGAACCGCCGCCCCGCATAGGGCCACAAGCGCTTCGGCAGATTTCAAACAAACGATTGAAACGCAGCAAACTTCGCCGAACTGGACAGCATCCGCCGGTTCCGCCAGACTGCCGCCCTTTCCCGTCTTCCGGATCCCATGGCGAAGCTGCTGGTCCTGCACGGCCCCAACCTCAACCTGCTCGGCACCCGCGAGCCGGAGGTCTACGGCCACACCACGCTGGCCGACATCGACCAGGCCCTGATCGCGCAGGCCGCCGCCGCCGGGCACACCGTGGAGAGCCTGCAGTCCAACGCCGAGCATGTGCTGGTGGATCGCGTGCAGGCGGCGCGCAACGACGGAACCGCTTTCATCCTGATCAACCCCGCCGCCTTCACCCACACCTCGGTCGCCCTGCGTGACGCGCTGGCGGCGGTGGCGCTGCCGTTCATCGAGATCCACCTGTCCAACCCGCACACACGCGAACCGTTCCGCCAGCACAGCTACTTCAGTGACAAGGCGGTGGGCGTGGTGTGTGGTTTCGGTGCCGACAGCTATCGCTACGCGATGGATGCGGCGCTGCTGCGCGTACAGGCGGCCGTCGCGTGAAGGTGCTGCCGCACGTGCTTGCCAGCATCCTGCTGTGGGCCGGCCTGTGCGGTGCCGCCGCGGCATTCGACCGCAAGGACGAAGGCATCGACTGTGCGCATCCGACCACCACGATGGAGAGCGACCTGTGCGCCTCGGACGTGGCCGCGGCCGCTGACGCCGAACTCAATGCCGTATACGCCCTGGCGCGAAAGCAACTGCGCACGCCGGCCAAAGGCGGCAGCTGCAGCTACTGCGGCGATGCCGAGCAGCAGCTGGTGCTGGCGCAGCGCGCCTGGGTGCAGCTGCGCGACCACGACTGCAACGCGGTCTATGCCCTCAATTCCGATGGCACGGCACGCAACGGCGCACAGATGCGCTGCCTGACCACCCTCGCGCGCGATCGTACGCGCCAGCTGCGCGAGTTCTACGAACTGCTTTGACCCGAGCGCGCTGCGCTCCCCACCACACTGACATCAAGAGCAAAGAGGCCACCATGGATCTCCGCAAAATCAAGAAGCTGATCGACCTGCTGGAAGAGTCGAACCTGGCTGAAATCGAAATCAAGGAAGGCGAAGAGTCGGTGCGCCTGTCGCGCGCCCCGGTGGCCGGCTATGCCGCCCCGGTCGCCGCACCGGTGTACGCCGCTCCGGCCGCCCCGGCACCGCAGGCGATGCCGATGCAGTCGCCGACCGAAGCCTCCACCGGCGGTACCGCCAAGCCGGGCCCGGCGCTGCCGGAAGGCCACGTGCTGCGTTCGCCGATGGTCGGCACCTTCTACGCTTCGTCCGCCCCGGACAAGCCGGCCTTCGTCACCGTTGGCCAGCAGGTCAAGGAAGGCGAGACCCTGGCCATCATCGAAGCAATGAAGATGTTCAACCCGATCGAGGCCGACAAGTCCGGCACCATCGTCGCCATCCTCGGCGAGAACGGCCAGCCGGTGGAATTCGACCAGCCGCTGTTCGTGATCGGCTGAGGGGCACGCCATGCTCGACAAAGTCGTCATCGCCAACCGAGGGGAAATCGCGCTGCGCATCCTGCGCGCGTGCCACACCCTCGGCATCCGCACGGTGGCCGTGCATTCCACGGTCGACCGCAACCTCAAGCACGTGGCCATGGCCGACGAGTCGGTCTGCATCGGCCCGGCGCCGTCGCCGCAGAGCTACCTCAACATCCCGGCGCTGATCGCCGCTGCTGAAGTCACCGACGCGCAGGCGATCCACCCGGGTTACGGCTTCCTGTCGGAGAACGCCGACTTCGCCGAACGCGTGGAAGAGTCCGGCTTCATCTTCATCGGCCCCAAGGCCGACACCATCCGCATGATGGGCGACAAGGTCGAAGCCATCCGCGCGATGAAGTCGGCCGGCGTGCCGTGCGTGCCCGGCTCGGGCGGCCCGCTGGGCGAGGACATCGTCGCCAACACCAAGATCGCCCGTGAGATCGGCTACCCGGTCATCATCAAGGCGGCCGGCGGTGGTGGTGGCCGTGGCATGCGCGTCGTGCACGCCGAAGCCTCGCTGAAGACCTCGATCGAAACCACCAAGAGCGAGGCCAAGGCCGCGTTCGGCAATGGCGAGGTCTACATGGAGAAGTTCCTGGAGAATCCGCGCCACGTGGAAATCCAGGTGCTGGCCGACGGCCAGGGCAACGCCATCCACCTGGGTGAGCGCGACTGCTCGATGCAGCGCCGCCACCAGAAGGTGGTGGAAGAAGCCCCGGCACCGGGCATCACCGCCGAACAGCGCGAGCAGATCGGCAAGGTGTGCACCGAAGCCTGCATCCGCATCGGCTACCGCGGCGCGGGCACGTTCGAGTTCCTGTACGAGGACGGCCGCTTCTACTTCATCGAAATGAACACCCGCATCCAGGTGGAACATCCGGTCACCGAAATGGTCACCGGCATCGACCTGGTGGCCGAGCAGCTGAAGATCGCCGCTGGCCAGAAGCTGTCGATCAAGCAGAGCGACGTGGTGCTGACCGGCCACGCGATCGAGTGCCGCATCAACGCCGAAGACGCCGAGACCTTCGTGCCGAGCCCAGGCACCATCACCGGCTTCCATCCGCCGGGCGGCCCCGGCGTGCGCGTGGATACCCACATCTACAGTGGCTATCGCGTGCCGTCCAACTACGACTCGATGATCGGCAAGCTGATCGTGCACGGCCCGGACCGCGAAACCGCCATCGCCCGCATGCGGGTGGCGCTGAGCGAGATGGTGGTCGACGGCATCAAGACCAACATCGCCCTGCAGCAGCGGATCATGCGTGACAAGGGCTTCCAGGCCGGTGGCCAGAACATCCATTACCTGGAAAAGCGCCTTGCCGAGCGCAAGAACAAGCCGATCGCACTGACCTGATCGGCAGCAGGTGCTGGACATGAAAAGGGCGGGGATATCCCCGCCCTTTTCTGTTGTTGTAGAGCCGGGCCCACGCTCGGCTTGCTGGAAAAGCAGCCGAGCATGGCTCGGCTCTACAGCAGGTGCATCAGCGCTTGTCGGCAGCTTCGGCCGGGATCTGCGAATTCGCCACCGGGCGAACACCATTGGGCGAGCTCGGGTCGACGATCACCATCGTCTCGGTGGACCCATCGGGCCACACCACCTGGAAAGTACTGCCTGCCGGCAACGAAGCAAACGGCATGCCGCTCTGCGCGCGATAGACCGCAGCGACCTGGCTGGCACCCACGCGGCGCACATCTTCCTGCGCCTTCACCGTGGTCAGTTCCACTTTTGAAAGATGCCGGTAACGATCTTCATAGGTGTCGATCATCAACAGCCCGACCGCGCCGGCCGAATAGGCCACGAACAGCGCCACCCAGAACCAGAACTTGGCTCCATGCAGGAATCGACGGTAGTTCATTGCCCGCCCCTCTTTCCAACCAATCGCTTGATCCACTGCTTCATTTTCCCCGCACCTTGCCGCGAAACCGCAGCGTCATACACGAAATCCCGGAAATCCTGCGTCCCATCCTGCGAACAGATCCCTCCATTCGCACAAAAACTGTTGACCAGCACACTGTCGGCACCACACGGTAGACCGAGTTCGCAGGCCGCAACCCGCCATGCCAGTTCACTGAGCTGTTCTCCCGCCACCAGGCCAGTGAGCGCCTGGTCCCCCGCCGCGCGCACGCCCATCCCCGGCGCGATCGCCATGAAGGCCTCCGGATCGCGCGATGTGCGCACCCGCTCGACCAGGTCACGGCGGTACTCGGGGCTGTCATGCAGCGGTTCGCCCTCGGCGAACAGCGATGCTTCCGCAGCCAGGTTGCCCTGCGTGGCCGCCTTGCGACGCTCGGCCAGCACCAGCGCGGACCCCAGCTTGTCACCGGGTACGAAACCGCCACAGCGCTGTGCCACGCGCTCGCGGGCCTGCACCATGGCCGGCGCGGCGGTCAGGCCCAGCCCGGCCAGCACGTTGTTGTCCAACCGGTAACCGCCCGGATCGATGGCGTACTGCGCGCAGTAGTCGTAGACCCGGCTGAGCATCCAGCGGGCTTCGTGGTTGCCTTCGTCGGCCTGCACGCGCAGGCGCTGCGCGTAGGCGTACAGATCGGTCGCATCCTCGATGTCCGCGCGCAGGTCCAGCGGCAGGCCCGAAGGCAGCCCGTTGCCGCGCTCGAACGCCGCCAGGCGACGCGCCAACGCTTCCGGCACTACCGGCAGGCTTGCCGCATCGTCCGCCGCAACCCGCGCCGTCGGCAGCTCGCCTGCGGTCACCGGCACCGATCCGGCATGGCCGCTGGCCCGATACCCGGCCACGCCCAGCACGGCCACCGCCGGCAGCACGAGCAACCAGGTTTTCAGGGTCGGAGCAAAGGCCATTGGCGGCAGTGAGCGTTCACGGCGCACAGGAAAGCACCAAGTTTAACAAGGCCCGACAGGCCTGTCTGAACCGGTTCCGTTCATCTCCGAGCGGCATCTCAGGCAATACGGAGACGCTCCGATGGTCTAGCATGGCCCCCTTTCCCGCGATTGCCCCCACCGCCATGCCGTTCCTGGAACTGACCCTGCGTTGCACCGAAGCTACCCAGCCCCGCTATGAGAATGCGCTGGAGGACGTTGGCGCACTGGCCGTCACGCTGCTTGATGCCGAGGCCGATACCAGCAACGAACAAGCCATCCTCGAGCCGGGCGTGGGCGAGACCCCGCTGTGGGACACCCTGGTGCTGAGCGCGCTGTTCCCGGCCGACAGCAATGCGCTGCTGCTGTTGGCCGCACTGGAGTCCTTCGACCCGGAGCTGGACTGGAGCAGCGGCAGCTTCCGCGCGGTCGAGGACGAAGACTGGGAACGCGCCTGGCTGGACCAGTTCCAGCCGATGGATTTCGGCAGCCGTACCTGGATCGTGCCGTGGAACCATGAACTGCCGGAGGCCGCGCAGGCGGCCGGCGCCGCCGTGGTGCGGCTGGACCCGGGCCTGGCGTTCGGCTCGGGCACTCACCCGACCACCGCGCTCTGCCTGCGTTGGCTGGACCAGCTGGCCGTGGACGGCCTGCTGCAGGGCCAGCGCGTGCTCGACTTCGGCTGCGGCTCCGGCATCCTTGCGCTTGCCGCGCTGAAGCTGGGCGCCGCTGAGGCCATCGGCGTGGACAACGATCCGCAGGCACTGGTCGCCACCGCCGACAATGCCGAGCGCAACGGCCAGCAGGCGCGCATGCACCTCTACCTGCCACAGGACGAACCCGTCGCCACCTACCCGATCGTCGTCGCCAACATCCTTGCCTCGGCACTGGACGCGTTGGCCGAGCTGCTGGCCGCACGCGTCGCTGCCGGTGGCCGCATTGCCCTGTCCGGCATCCTGCATGGCCAGGAAGGTGAACTGCTGCAGCGCTATGGCGCATGGTTCGACGATCTGCAGGCCACCCAGGATGGCGACTGGATGCGCATCACCGGCGTGCGCCGCGCCTGATCGTGGTTGAATGACCGCTGGATCCGAGCCCGCACCCTGAGCATGTCCGAGCCGAACCCACCGCGCCGTCCCCTGGCCACCTTCCTGCGCACGACGCCGGAGGGTGAGGCTGCGCCTGCGACCGATGCGCGCACGCAGCACGACGTTGAGCACACAGCGCCTGCAATGCAGGCGCCGACCGAGCCCGTTGATCTGGCACATGCGCCGACGGCGGAGATGCGACACGACGATGACACGGTCATCGTTGATGACACCGCGGCCATCGAACCGGCACCGGTCGTACTACCGGCAACGACGGTTGCCGCCGATGCACCCAGTTTCCTCGGCAACCCGCGCCCACCTGCCCTGCCAACGCCGCGCTGGCACTGGGTGCTGGTCGCCGCGCTGGCGCTGCTGCTGGTCCTGCAGAGCGTGCTGGCCGACCGCACGCGGCTGGCCGCCGACGCCGGCAACCGTGCATGGCTGGGCACGCTCTGTGGCGTCCTGCGCTGCAGCCTGCCGGCCTGGCATGAACCCACCGCCGTCACCATGACCAGCCGCGAGATCCGCCCGCTGCCCGGGCAGGCCGGTGTGCTGCAGGTGCAGGCCAGCATCCGCAACGACGCACGCTGGGCACAGGCCTGGCCGGACCTGCGCCTGTCACTGTCCGATGCTGATGGCCGTGTGATCGGCAGCGGTGTGTTCACGCCTGCGCAGTACCTGGGCGAGAACCCCGGTGCGGCCCTGCTGGAACCGGGCCAGAGCGCGCGCGTCGCGTTCCGGGTACAGGAGCCCGCCGCATCCACCGTCGCATTCACCTTCGACTTCCTCTGACCGTGAAAAGGCGACCGGCCGTGGCAGGCCGGGCACGCTCGCGCTAGACTGGCCGCCACCACCTCGTCCGGCCGCGCGCTCCGCGCGCACGGGCCAACCGAATCGGGAACCCCCTTGAACGCTGTCCTTTCTCGTCCTGACAACAGTCGTGGCGCTCCCCGGCCACCGCTGCGTGAACATGTCGCCCAGTCCGTGCGCCGTTACCTGCGTGACCTTGATGGCTGCGACGCGGACGATGTCTACGAGATCGTGCTGCGCGAGATGGAGATTCCGTTGTTCGTGGAAGTGCTCAACCACTGCGAAGGCAACCAGAGCCGCGCTGCGGCAATGCTGGGCATCCACCGCGCCACCCTGCGCAAGAAGCTGAAGGAATACGGCATCAGCGCCTGAGCGCGCGCGTGGATAGTGCCGGCCGCTGGCCGGCAACCCCGTGAACGATGGCAGGATGTTGCAGTTGCCGGCCCGTGGGCGGCACTGCCGGTCGAGCCCCGCCCTGCGTGGCTGGAAGCCCGGCAGAATCACCCGCCCCCGCCCGCCTTCCAGTAATACCGCACCACATGGAAGAACACCGGCGCGGCGAAGCACACCGAATCCAGCCGGTCGAGCATGCCGCCATGGCCCTCGATCATGTGCCCCCAATCCTTGATGCCACGGTCACGCTTGATCGCCGACATCACCAGGCCGCCCCAGAATCCCATCAGGTTGATCAGCAGCGACAGGCCGAACGCCTGCAGCGGCGTGAACGGGGTGATCCACCACAGCGCAGCGCCCAGCGCGCTGGCACTCAGTACGCCGCCGATGAAGCCCTCCACCGTCTTCGACGGCGACAGCTTCGGCGCGATCAGGTGCTTGCCCAGCAGCTTGCCCCAGATGTACTGCAGCACGTCCGAGGACTGCACCACGATCACCAGGAAGGCGAACAGCAGCACATTGCGCGACGGATCATGGCCGGGCACGTGCAGGTTCAGCAGCAGCGGCACGTGCGAGATGCAGAACACGCAGATCATCAGCCCCCACTGCACCTTCGCCGTGCGCTCCAGGTAGTGCGTGGTGTCGCCGCCGATGGTCGACAGGATCGGCAGGAACAGGAACGCATAGACCGGAATCAGCAGCGTGTACATCCCGTACCAGTCGATCCACACCAGGTAGTACTGCCAAGGCAGCACGATGTAGAACGCCGCCAGCAGCGCGTAGTAGTCACCCGAGCGCGTCGGTGCCAGGGTGATGAACTCGCGCAGCGCGAACAGCGAGATGATCGCGAACAGCACGATCACCCCGGCACGGCCGAAGAACAGCGCCAGCCCGACCACGATCGCCATCACCCACCATGCGCGGATGCGCGACACCAGATTGGCGATCACCGCGCTGGGCCGGCCGCGCTGGCGCCAGCGCAGCGATTCGGCCACCAGCGTGGCCAGTACCAGCACCGCACCGACGCCGGCGAACAGCAGGCCGGTCTGCTGGCCCACACTCTGCGTTGCCAGGTCGCCGGACACATCGATCAGGAAACTCATGCGCGCCCTCCGTTCGGCGCCAGGTCCAGCAGCGCCTGCCGGCTGCGGGCCAGGAATGCAGCCTTGTCCTCGTCGGCCTGCAACCGCAGCGGCGTGCCGAAGGTAGCCGTGCACAGCAAGGGCAGTGGCAGGAAGCGGCCCTTGGGCATCACCCGCTTCAGGTTGTCGATCCATACTGGAACGAACTCCAGCTCCGGGCGTTGCCGGGCCAGGTGGTAGATGCCGCTTTTGAACGGCAGCAACGGCTCATCGCCCACGTTGCGCGTGCCTTCCGGGAACAGGATCAACGAGCAGTCCTCGTCCACGGCATCGCGCAGGGCCTGCAGCGGGTCCTGCTGGCGATGCCCGGCCTCGCGCTCGACCAGCACGCCGTTGAACACCGCATCGATCAGGTAGCGACGCAGGGCATCGCGCTGCCAGTACTCGGCAGCAGCAACCGGGCGCACCTGGCGCCGCAGCGCAGGCGGCATGGACGACCAGATCAGCACGAAGTCACCATGGCTGGCGTGGTTGCCGTAGTACACGCGGCGCTCGCTGGACGGCGCGCAGCCGATCCACAGCGCGCGTGCACCGGTTACTACATGGATCGCACCACTGCAGGCGCGGGCAATCAGTTCGGCGAACATTGGTCCCTCCCATTCACGTCTGCGGCCACAACACGGCCAGCACCAGCAGTGCGAACTGCGCCGCGGTCAGCAGGTACTGGCGCAGCAGCAGGCGACGCATGCCGGCCCAGCGCGCGTCCCAGCCCCGCAGGGGCACATCGGGCGACGCTGGGCGCAGGCCACTGTCCTGCAGCAGCTGATCGGTGCGGCGCGCAGCGGCATCGCCGTCCAGGCCCTCGTCACGCAGCTGCTGCAGCAGGCTGGCGTCCAGCGCCACCCGCCACGCGTGGTACGTCTGCGCCGCCCCCGCAAACATGCTGGCCAGCAACAACCCTGCGGCGACCATCGCCAGGCCCGGCTCGGTGCCGAGCAGCAGCAATGCCACCAGCAGCAGCCCCAGCGACAGGCATGCCGGCCAACGCCCCTGCCGCAACAGCAGCTGCATGGTCGCAATGTCAGGCGTCGTGCTCATGCAGGGTCTCCGGCGGCAACGGTGATCCCGCGCAGGTGCGCCTTGCCCAGCACGATGCCCGGACGCGCTGCACGCACGATCGCCACCGCCGCATCGGCATCAGACGCACGACCACTGCGCAGCAGCCAGGCCGCCACGCTGGCAGCACTGCGCGAGTAGCCCAGCGCACAGCACACCAGCAACGGCCCCTGCGCCCGCAGGCGCTCGATGGCCTCGGCTGCCTCGCGCAGCTGCTCCGGCGTGGGCACCACCAGGTCCAGCATCGGCACACCGGCGTATGCCGCACCCGGCGCGCAGCAGGACAGCTCGGCGCAGGCATCGACCACGCCCACCAAAGGTGTCGGCAATGCCGTGCAGGGAATCCGGCCCAGCCACACGCCGTCCAGCACCGGCACCGGCTGCGGCGCACGCCGGGTCCATAGCCGTGAATTCATCCACGCTGCCGCCAGATATGGAGCCAGCAGCCAGCGTGCCGCCATGGTCAAGCGACCATCGGCGCGCTTCTGGAACACCGCCGTACCCAGCCCGGCATAGGCAAGCGCTACCAGCAGCAGCGACGCCACCGGCCACAGCAGCCACAACGCCGCGCCACGCAGAAGCACCACCGGCACCAGCACTACAGTAGCCGCCAGCAGGTACAGCGCCGCCAATCGCCAACGTTTGGCATCACGCGCAGTACGCCAGGCACGCAGCGGCGGCGTGCCCTGTTCCGGCCACAGCCACACGCACAGCCAGCCGGCCAGCAGCCCGGTCGGGATGTCGATGAAATGGTGCTGGAACGTGGTCAGCACCGAGACACCGATCAGCAGCGCCCACACATGCAGCACCCAACGCCACACGCCGTGCAGGTACTGCGCGAACTTCACCCAAAGCACGATCAGCAGCACGATGTGCAGCGATGGCGCCTGGTTGAACGGCTTGTCGAAGCCCAGCAGCACATCGAACAGCCAACCGAACACGCCGCCGATCTCCGGCCGCTCGAAACTGAAGCGCAGCGGCCACAGCAGGAAGCAGGTCACCGCGATCAGCTGTGCACTGAACAGCCGCAGCGCATGCCGGTCCAGTTCCAACCGTTGCCGGCACAGGAAGAAGGAGACTGCGTAGAAAAGGTCGATCGACCAGTACGGCACGATCGTCCACGGGACGAAGGGAATGCGCGTCTCCCAAGCGAACGCCATCACCGGCAGTTCGGCATGGCGACCGGCCATCCAGTTGGCGAAGCCGTAGCTGGCGAAGAAGAACGGACCCAGCAGGGCCAGCCACAGCAGAGCGCGCCGCCAGGGGCGCCTTTCCGCGGCCAGCGGGGTGGCGGCCAGTGTCGCCATCACGCGGTCCGGCGTGCCAGTGACACGGTGAAGATGCCGAATTCGTCGATGCGCTGCGCCACCTTCTCGAACCCAGCCAGGCGCACCAGCTCATCCATCTCCTGCTGGGTACGACGACGCATCACCCACGCTGCGCCGCCGCGGTGGCTGGTCAGCGCGCGCGCAATGAATTCCAGCTGCGGGTGCCAGGGCTGGCCGGTGTAGGCCAGGTAGCCGCCCACCGGCACCGTTGCGGCGATGCCCTGCAGCGAGCGCAGCACGGCGTCGTTGTCGGGGAACAGTTCGTACAGGCCCGACACCACCGCCAGCGTCGGCGCCGGATCGACCTTCGCCAGCTGCGACGGATCGAACGCATCGCCCTGCTCGAAGCGTGCGATGTCGGACGCACCGAGGCGCTCGATCAAGGCCTGGCCCTGGGTCACGTTCAGATCGCTGAAGTCACGCAGCACGATGCGGTCGGCGCGCTGTTCGCCCTGGCCCAGCGCTTCCAGCACATAGCGGCCATGGCCGGCGGCCACGTCCAGCACACGCACCGGCGTGCCTTGCCCACGCAGGCGCTGGGCGGCATCGCGCAATAGTTCCTGCAGGTGCTGGCCACGGATGCGGATGCCACGCCAGCCGATCGCATCCAGATAGTTGCGGTCGACCATGCGGCCGAACGGACCCTTGCCGCGCGCTTCGTCGCGATAGATGTAGTCCAGCGTGCTGCCGGAATCAAAACCGGTCTGCAGGCCCAGCGCGATGCCTTCGGACAACGTGCCGCCAAAACGCAGGCCGCCACGCACCACGCGCCAGCGCAGGTCCGCGAGGCTGTTGCGTTCCGGCGGCCAGGCCAGGATCTCCGATTCCTCGAAGGTCGGCCCGTGCCGGTGCGCATCGCGCCGTGACAGCTCACGCAGCGGCTCGGCGAAACGTGCCTGGATGAAACTGCGGATGCGCGCCAGCGCCGGTGCGCGGTCGCGCTCGCCCAGCGTGTCGTGGAAGAAGCCCGGCAGGTGCACGCGCTCCTTGACCGGGCTGGACAGGCGCTCGTAGAAGCGGTCCTGCGGGCCACGATGCACGACGAAGTCGGATCCGGACACCAGCAGCTGCACCGGCACGCTGATTGCCTGCGCATCGGCCACGATACGGTCGGCGGCCTCGTACAGGCCCAGCAGTACGCGCACCGAGATCGGGCGGGTGATCAGCGGATCGGTGCGGTAGCTCTCCACGCGCGCCGGGTCATGGGTCAGCCACTGCGGCTTGACGTAGCTGTTGACGAAGAAGTTGCCACGCAGCTTCTGCATCAATGCCAAGCCCGGGCGTGCGAACGGCACGTACAGCTTCACCTTGAACGCCGGCGAGGCCATCACCAGCGCACGCAGGCGCGGTGCGTAATCGTGCACCCACGTGGCAGCAACCACGGCGCCCACGCTCTGCGCGATCACCACGATGTTCTCCACCGCGATGCCGTGTTCGGCGCCGATGTGGGCGATGAAACTGTCCAGGTCACGCACCAGCGCCGGGAAGCCCGGTGCATCGCCACGTGCGCCTGGCGAACGGCCGTTGCCACGCGCATCCCAGGCGAAGAAGGCGGTGTCGGGCAGGTCCAGCTCGTCGACCAGGTGAGTGACGCGGCCGGAGTGCTCGTGGCCGCGGTGCAGCAGCACGATGGCCTTGCTGGCCGGGGCTGCGGTGGTGCCCGGCCAGTACCGGTAGAACAGCGGTACCTGATCGAAGCTGTGGAATTCCCGTTCCTGCGCCTGACGCATGCAATCTCCTGATTGATGTGGCGTGTTGTCTTGGTGTGTCTATCGCCGCGGCGTCGCCGCGGATTCCTTCAGCCCGTGCCGTACGCGATTGATCATCGTCAGCATGCACAGCACTGCCATGGCTGCGGCCACGCCGCTGACCGTCATCGCACCACCCCAGCCGAACGCCAGCAGCAGGCCCAGCACGCCGATCAGGAAGGCGCGGTCGCTCTTCCCCATCGGGCCGTCATAGCGACGGCTGGCCCCGACCATCAGCCCCAGCACGCCGGCGTATTCGCTCAGTGCCGCGGTCCAGGCCAGCAGCCACAGCGCCTCCGGGCGCACGCCGGGTACGCTGAGCAGGCTCAGGTACAGCGCCGCATCGGCGATCACATCGCACACTTCGTTCAGATAGGCGCCCAGCCGCGATTGCTGGCCGAATTCGCGCGCCAGCATGCCGTCCACGGCGTTGAGCGCCATGCGCAGCAGCATCCACAACGGGAGCAGCAGGTACAGCAGGGGCTGGGCAGGCGCGCAGCACCACACGGCCGCGGCCACCAGCAGCGAGACCACGGCGGCGGCCACAGTCACCGTGTTGGCGGTGATGCCGAGGCGGTAGAGCCCGCGCACGGCCGGACGCAACAGGTCCTGGAAACGTCCTTTCAATGCATAGATCGACATGATCCGTACCCGCTGATCCTTGGCAGTGCGGGCACAGCCTACCCCATCGTCGACTGATTCCGACAACCCGTCGCCGGTCCGGGGCTCAGCCCCCTGATCGGGCCGGATCAATGTGCCCAACCCGGTCCTGGGCCGATTGCTGCGGCAAATTACCCCTTCCGGCACCCGCCACCGGCCCCCACCGCCTACAATATCGGCCCCGCTCCGCTGCCGATTCTGTCCCATGACTGCTGATCTGTTGCCCGTCCGCCGGGCCCTCCTCTCCGTTTCCGACAAGACCGGTCTGGTCGAGCTGGCCACTGCGCTGGCGGCACGCGGCGTGGAGCTGCTGTCCACCGGCGGCACTGCCAAGGCGATCCGCGATGCGGGCCTGGCCGTGAAGGACGTGGCCGAGGTCACCGGTTTTCCGGAAATGATGGACGGCCGGGTCAAGACCCTGCACCCGATGGTGCACGGCGGCCTGCTGGGCCGCTCCGGCCTGGATGACGCAGTGATGGCCGAGCACGGCATCGGTGCCATCGACCTGCTGGTGCTGAACCTGTATCCGTTCGAATCGGTCACCGCCAAGGCCGACTGCACCCTGGCCGACGCGGTCGAGAACATCGACATCGGCGGCCCGGCCATGCTGCGTTCGGCAGCCAAGAACTTCGCCCGCGTGGCAGTGGCAACCGATCCGTCGCAGTACGCCGAACTGCTGGCCTCGCTGGACGCCAACGGCGGCCAGCTGACGGCTGCCACCCGCTTCGCGTTCTCGGTGGCCGCGTTCAACCGCGTCGCCCAGTACGATGCGGCGATCAGCAACTACCTGTCGGCGGTCACCGCCACCGACGCCGCCGTGCCGGCACGCGCCGAGTACCCGGCGCAGATGAATTCCACCTTCGTGAAGGTGATGGACCTGCGCTACGGCGAGAACCCGCACCAGAGCGGCGCGTTCTACCGCGACCTGTACCCGGTGCCGGGCACCCTGGCCACCTTCCAGCAGCTGCAGGGCAAGGAACTGAGCTACAACAACCTGGCCGATGCCGATGCGGCGTGGGAATGCGTGCGCCAGTTCGATGCGCCGGCCTGCGTCATCGTCAAGCACGCCAACCCGTGCGGCGTGGCCGTGGGTGCCGGCAACGGCGATGCCTACGAGCTGGCCTACGCCACCGACCCGACCAGCGCCTTCGGCGGCATCATCGCCTTCAACAAGCCGCTGGACGCCGCCACCGCCAAGGTCATCCTGGACCGCCAGTTCGTGGAAGTACTGATCGCCCCGGACTACGAGCCGGCCGCGCTGGAATACGCACAGAAGAAGGCCAACGTGCGCGTGCTGCGCATCCCGCATGGTGATGGCCTGAACAACTTCGACAGCAAGCGCGTGGGCTCGGGCCTGCTGCTGCAGTCGTCGGACAACCGCGGCATGACCCGCGACGAACTGAAGGTGGTCAGCAAGCTGGCACCGACCGACAAGCAGTTCACCGACCTGCTGTTCGCGTGGAAGGTGGCCAAGTTCGTGAAGTCCAACGCGATCGTCTACGCCAAGGACAACCGCACCATCGGTGTCGGCGCCGGCCAGATGAGCCGCGTGTACTCGGCCCGCATCGCCGGCATCAAGGCCGCCGATGCGAACCTGGTGGTCGAGGGTTCGGTGATGGCCTCCGATGCGTTCTTCCCGTTCCGCGACGGCATCGACGCCGCTGCTGCCGCCGGCATCAAGGCGGTGATCCAGCCGGGCGGTTCGATGCGCGATGCCGAAGTGATCGCCGCCGCCGACGAACATGGCCTGGCCATGGTGTTCACCGGCGTGCGCCACTTCCGCCACTGATGCTGGAGCGACACGGATGTCCACAGCTTCAATGAAATCGCTGGCCGTGCTCGCCCTCGCAGGCACGGCCACGCTGGCCGGCTGCAAGCCCGCAGTGGCCCCCCCGCCTGCGCCGGCGTCGGAGGCCGCCACGTCGGCCCCTGCCGAGCCGACGGCGCACGTGAGCCGCACCGCACGACTGCGGGCATTCCTGGTCCAGCGCTATGGCAAGAAGGCCAGGCTCTCCGGTGAATGGCACGGCAGCTGGAACGACGACGGCGAGACCCGCCCGATGGACTGGCACGTCTGCGCCGAGCAACCGGTGGTGAGCGGTGACAGCTGGCAGCAGTTGCTGGCGGTCTGCGGCGCACTGTCCGAAGGCGCACACATCGATGCGGGAATGATCGACTTCTTCGTGCTGCGCCCGAAGGGCGATGGCTTCGAAGTGGCCAGCGAACTGACCGGCGAACGCTTCGGCAGCGGCGGCCAGCCCGGCACGGTCAGCGTCATCCGCGCCGGCAGCGACTTCCATGGCTTCCGTGTCGAGGACGGCTGGTTCGGGCAGGGCTTCTCGCTGCTCTCGCAGTCGCTGATCCTGCCAGGCCCGAACGGCCTGGTCGCCACCGGCAGCGTCCGCAGCCATATCGACAATGACGCCCAGTACGAGTGCGACAACCTGGGTCCCGGCACCGACCCGGACACCGCCGAAGACTGCCGCACCCGCCGCTTCAGCATCGATTTCGCACTGCGTTTCGACGACAGCGATCGCAGCGCGCGCATCTGGCCGCTGCTGATCGAGGAAACCGGCACCACCTGTGGCGGCAAGCAGGTCCGGCAGGAACACCGCTTTACCCTGGACCCGAAGACCTGGGCCTATTCCTTCCCCGAATCGCTGCGACGCGAAGGCTGCGAATGAAGCACCTGCGCCGACGGGGACATCGACCTTCCCTTCCCACGCAATCTGGAATCTCGTGATGAACGTACTTGTCATCGGCTCTGGCGGCCGCGAACACGCCCTGGCATGGAAGCTGGCCCAGTCCTCCCGTGTCACCGAAGTGATCGTGGCGCCCGGCAATGCCGGCACCGCCAGCGAAGACAAGTGCCGCAACGTGGCGGTGAAGGTCACCGACATCGACGGCCTGCTGGCGCTGGCCCAGGCCGAAGGCGTGGCGCTGACCGTGGTCGGCCCGGAAGTACCGCTGGTGGCCGGCGTGGTCGACCGCTTCCGCGCCGCTGGCCTGCGCGTCTTCGGGCCGACCGCCGCAGCCGCGCAGCTGGAGGGCAGCAAGGCCTACGCCAAGGATTTCCTGGCCCGCCACAACATCCCCACCGCGTTCTATGCCGTGCACACCGAGGTGGATGCGGCGTTGGCCTACATTCGCGACAAGGGCGCGCCGATCGTGGTCAAGGCCGATGGCCTGGCCGCCGGCAAGGGCGTGATCGTGGCGATGACCCTGGCCGAAGCCGAGGACGCCGTGCGTGACATGCTGTCGGGCAACGCCTTCGGCGACGCCGGTGCGCGCGTGGTGATCGAGGAATTCCTCGATGGCGAGGAAGCCAGCTTCATTTCGATGGTGGACGGCGTGCATGCGCTGCCGATGGCCACCTCGCAGGACCACAAGCGCGTCGGCGATGGCGACACCGGTCCGAACACCGGCGGCATGGGCGCATACTCGCCGGCCCCGGTGGTCACCCCGGAAGTGCATGCCCGCGTGATGCGCGAGGTGGTGAACCCGACCGTGCAGGGCATGATCGCCGACGGGATCCCGTTCACCGGCTTCCTCTATGCCGGCCTGATGATCGATGCCAACGGCGCGCCGAAGGTGATCGAGTTCAACGTACGCTTCGGCGATCCGGAAACCCAGCCGGTGATGCTGCGCCTGCAGTCGGACCTGGTCGAGCTGGTGGAAGCGGCCATCGACGGCCGTCTGGACCAGGTGCAGGCGCAGTGGGACGCACGGCCGTCGCTGGGCGTGGTGATGGCGGCGAAGCCGTACCCGGAAGCGCCGATCACCGGTGACGTGATTTCCGGCCTGGATGAAGTGCCGGCCACTGCCAAGGTATTCCACGCCGGTACGGCATTGGATGCACAGGGCCAGGTGGTCAGCGCCGGCGGCCGCGTGCTGTGCGTGGCCGCGCTGGGCGACAGCGTGGGTGATGCGCAGGCCAATGCCTACGCCGGCGTGGCCAAGGTGACGTGGGCCAACGAGTTCCACCGCAACGACATCGGCTGGCGCGCGATCGCACGCGAGGGCTGAGGCCGACGCGGCATCAGGGCATCCATGCATCGCGTGGATCCACTGGATCTTGCCGCATCCATGCATGGCGTCGATCATGCGGGGCTTGGGGTAGATCCACGCCATGCGTGGATTGAACACCATGGAAAAGCGAAGGCCCGGCAGAACCGGGCCTTTGCTTTACAGGACTGCTTCGAGGCCCTTCCGTTCAATCAGGTTAAGCAACTTCAGTGACGGTCCGCTGGGCTTCTTTTCGCCCTGCTCCCAGCTGCGTACGGTGGAAACGCTGGTATTGAGAACTCCCGCAAATACCGGCTGACTGAGCTGCAATGACGTACGCAGGGCACGGATCTGGGCACTGCTGTATTCAGGGACCGGCTCAAGGCAAAGCGCTTCGTAGCTGCTCAACCGACGTTTATCAATGAAACCATGCGCGTGCAGACTCACAGCCGCATCATGCACCGCTTCAAGAAGCGCACTTTTCGCACGCCGTCGCTCAGGGGGCTTCGTCATGGCCGATCTCCTGTAGATCCCCGTATTCCACGGCACGATTCAGCTGCGCCGTACTCATTTTCAGGAACTCCGATGCGTACAACTGCAGCGCATCCCGTTCCGCATTCGTGATCGCAGTACGTTCATTCTTCTCGTAGCCGAAAAGGAAGAACCAATGCCCACCTCGCTGCGTAGCGACGATGATTCGAACGCTCCCACGCTTTCCTCGCCCCGGCAACGCAACGCGCTTCTTGAAGATTCCGCCGCCAAGATCAGCATCCACCAGACCCGCTTCCATTTCACGTACCGACCGGTACAGCGCAGCGTCGGACAGGGTGGTCCTGCGCATGCTGCGATTGAAACTTCGTGTGCGGAAGATGCGTGGCATGATCATACCGTGCCACTGCGTGGTACGGCGTGAACATCAGCATCCAGCACATGACCCGGTCGGCGCAATCACCGCCCTGGCGTCAGAGTAGAGCCACGCCATGCGTGGCCAAGCCCCACAAATGAAGAAGGCCCGGCACTGCTGCCGGGCCTTTCACAATTCCAACGCCCTCCCGCTTACGCGGTGAACAGCGCCTTCATCTTCTTCAGCGCGTTCGCTTCCACCTGGCGGATGCGCTCGGCCGACACGCCGTACTCGTCGGCCAGCTCCTGCAGCGTCACCTTGCTGTCGGCATCCAGCCAGCGGCGGCGGATGATGTCGCGCGAACGGGCATCCAGCTCGGCCAGGCCTTCGCGCAGCAGCTGCATCTGGTTGTCTTCGCTATCGGCACGTTCGTAGGCCATCGACGGATCTTCGTCGTTGGCGACCAGGAACGCGGCCGGCGACGGCGGCGCGTGTTCGTTGTCCTCGTCGGTCGGCGCATCGAAACCGATATCGCGACCGGACAGGCGCGATTCCATTTCCATGACCTCGCGCTCGGACACGTTCAGGTCCTTGGCGACGGCACTGACTTCAGCCGCGTTCATCCAGCCCAGGCGCGTCTTCGACTTGCGCAGGTTGAAGAACAGCTTGCGCTGCGCCTTGGTGGTGGCGACCTTCACGATGCGCCAGTTCTTCAGGATGAACTCGTGCATCTCGGCACGGATCCAGTGCACGGCGAAGGAGACCAGGCGCACACCCATTTCGGGGTCGAAGCGCTTGACCGCCTTCATCAGGCCGATGTTGCCTTCCTGGATCAGGTCACCCAAGGCAAGGCCATAGCCGTTGTAGCCGCGGGCCACGTGCACCACGAAGCGCAGGTGCGAATGCACCAGCTCGCGGGCGGCGTCCAGATCGTTGCCGTCGCGGAAGCGACGGGCCAGGTCCTGTTCGTCATCGACCGACAGCACCGGTATCTGGTGCACGGCACCGATGTAGGCGTCCAGCGAACCGAGCGCACTGGGAATCGGGAGATTGTTTGCCACAAGGGCAGTAGAGGTGTTCTGGCTCATAGGCACCCATCTTAGCAGTCCGGGATTTGGACTGCTAAAGGAGGAAAAAGTTCCAGCATCCTATTGATGCAACACTGGTCCCAAACAGAGCCCTACCGTAGCGCGATTTGATGACAGTGGCGAGCATGCTTTTCGGGATTCACAATCCCTTGGAATTCAAGCAATTACCTACCGGAAACCGGCCGATTCCGGTCAAGCTTAGCTGAACAGGCCGTCCCGGACGCCCATTCAGGGCCGGCAACGTTGCCCGGCGTTCAGCCCCGGACCGGCACCGCCGCTCAGAGCGCCGAACGCGGCGGCAGCGACCAGTCGACCGGGGCCTGGCCGCGGCGCTGCAGGTACTCGTTGGCCATCGAGAAATGCCGGCAACCCAGGAAGCCACGGTGGGCCGACAACGGCGACGGATGCGGCGACTTCAGCACGCGGTGGCGGCGGGTATCGATGACCTTGCCCTTCTGCTGCGCATAGGCGCCCCAGAGCATGAACACCAGGCCTTCGCGTTCGCGGTTGAGCACATCCACCACGTGATCGGTGAAGCCTTCCCAGCCACGGCCCTGGTGGGCGCCGGCCTTGCCCTCTTCCACCGTCAGCACCGCGTTGAGCAGCAGCACGCCACGCTGCGCCCACGGAATCAGGCAGCCATGGTCCGGGCGCGGGAGGCCGAGATCGCTCTCGATCTCCTTGTAGATGTTCAGCAGCGACGGCGGCACCGGTACGCCAGGCGCCACCGAGAAGCTCAGGCCATGGGCCTGGCCTCGGCCGTGGTACGGGTCCTGGCCGAGGATGACCACCTTTACCTGCTCAAACGGCGTGGCGTCGAACGCAGCAAAGATCTGCGGGCCAGGCGGGAACACTGCCGCACCAGCGGCCTTGCGCTGGCGCAGGAAGCTGGACAGCTCGCGCATCTGCGGCTGCAACAGGTAATCGCCGACATGCTGCTTCCAGCTCGGTTCCAGCTGGATCGTCGGGGTGTCCGCTACTTCATCAATCATTGCGCCACTTCATCGAATCAGGGGTCCATCGTTCAACCGGGCCAGCCGCAGCTGGAACAGCACCTTGGTGACCAGCAGCCGTTCTTCGATCGGCTTGAGCACCAGGTCGTTGGCACCGGACTGCAGCAGCCCGGTCTGGTTGTGCGGGTTGCCGTCGCCGGTCATCACCAGCACCGGCAGGCGGCGCTTGCCGTAGCCGAAGTCCACGCGCACGCGCTGCACCACATCGCGGCCGCTCAGTTCACCCTTCAGGGTGACGTCGGTCAGCACCAGGTCGATGCAGTGGCGGCTGCGGCCCAGCGACTCGGCAGTGAGCAGCGTGAACGCCTCTTCGGCACTGACCACGTGCAGCACGTTCAACTGCTGACGTTCCAGCATGCGCTTGGTCGCTTCGGCCACCACGCGGCTGTCCTCGATGTAGAGGATGGTGGCGCCGGGAATGGTCTGCGGCTGCACATAGCCGCGGATGAAGGTCGCCAGCGCTTCATGGCCGAGAGACTTGTCGAAATAGTCGGTGACGTACTCGGTAAAGCGGCGCTGCTCCAGGTGCTGCTGGGCGTCGCCGGACACCACGATCACCGGCACATAGGCCTGGCCGGCGGCTTCGCGGACCATCCGCGCCAGGGCCAGTCCGTCGCCGTCACGCAGCGTCAGCGAGGTGGTCACCAGGTCCACCGGGCCCTGCGCCAGCGCCTGCTGCGCGTCCTCGATGCTGTCGCAGCCGATCACGTCCACGCCGGGCAGGTCGCGCTTCAGCACGTCGGCGATCAGCTTGCGCACCAGCTTCGAGCCATCGACCACCATCACCCGCGTCGCGGGCCCTTCAAGGTGCTTCAGCGCTTGCGGTTGCATGCCGGTCTCAGGTGTCGGTCGGGCGCGTCTGGCGCAGGAAGTGGCCGGTCACCAGCCACGCACCCAGCCAGCCCAGCAGCAGCGTGCCGAGCAGGACCAGGCCGCCATGCAGCAGGTCCAGGCCGTGCAGCACGAACGGACTGCCGTAGCTGCGCGAAAGTTCGGCCAGCGGCACGCGCAGCGCGGCACCGGCGGCGCCGATCAAGGCCAGCGCCACTGCACCGGCACCCAGGCCATACCACGCGCCCAGGTACAGGAACGGGCGGCGGATGAAGCCATCACTGGCACCGAGCAGCTGCAGCACGCCGATCTCTTCGCGGCGGGCCTGGATGTCCAGGCGCACGGTGTTGCCGACCACCAGCGCGGCGCCGACGCCGAGCAGCACCGACAGCACCTGCACCAGCCGTGCACCGAACGCCAGCCAGGCATCCAGGCGCTGGCGCCACAGTGCATCGTGCTGCACCAGGTCGGCCTCGGGCAGGCTCTCCAGCGCACGTGCCAGGCGTGCGTCGTCCTTGCCCTGGCCGGGGGTGATCACCAGCAGCGAGGGCAGCGGATTGTCATTGAGTGCGTCGATCGCCTCGCCGAGGCCGGCATCGCGCAGTTCCTGCAGGCCCTGCTCGGGCGTGCGCACGTTCACTTCGGCCACGTCGTCGCGGTCGCGCAGCTGGCCGGCCAGGCGCAGCGCACCGGGGCCATCGACGTTGCCCTTCAGGAACACGTTGATATCGCGCGACTGCTGCACGCTGCCGGCGAACTGCTTGAGGTTGTCCAGCGCGATCGACAGGCCCAGCGGCAGGGCCAGCGCCAGCGCCATGACCATCACCGTCAGCAGGGTCGCCCACGGCTTGCGGAAGGCACGGCCGAGGCTGAACACCACGCTGTGCGCGTGGTGCTGGAACCAGACGCCCACCCGAGAGGGAGCGGCGGTTTCGCTGTTTTCGTTCTTCGCCATGCGTTACTCCGCCAGGTCCTGCGGCGAGATGTCATCCACCAGCCGGCCATGGTCGAGGATCAGCACGCGCTTGCGCATGCGGCGCAGCAGCGGCAGGTCGTGGCTGACCACCAGCACGCTGGTGCCGCGCGAGGGCAGCTCGGCGAACAGGGCCATGATCTCCGCCGCCAGGGTCGGGTCGAGGTTGCCGGTAGGCTCGTCGGCCACCAGCAGCTTGGGTTCACCGACAATGGCGCGGGCGATGCCGACGCGCTGCTGCTCGCCGGCCGACAGCTGCGAGGGCAGTGCCTTCTCGCGATGGCCCAGGCCCATCCGCTCCAGCACCGAGCGCACGCGCTTGCCGATGTCGCCGCGGCGGGTGCCGCGCAGGATCAGTGGCAGCGCCACGTTCTCGGCGATGGAGCGGTCCATCAGCAGGCGATGGTCCTGATAGACCGCACCGACCGCGCGACGGTGGCGGGGCACGTCGCCGCCGCGCACCTTCAGCAGGTTGCGCTCGTCAAACACGACGGCACCGCGGCTGGGCCGCTCGTCCAGGTGGATCAACTTGAGCAGGGTGCTTTTGCCCGCACCGGAATGGCCGGTGACGAACAGCATCTCGCCCGGCGCAACCTCGAAGCTGACATCGATCAGCGCCTCGTGGCCACCGGCGTACTGTTTGCTGACATTGTCGAAGCGCAGGACACTCATGCCCCGATTATGCAGGAGCGGCGCGACGGCGTGGAGATGGTGGGGCGATTGGTGGCAGCCGCGAGAGCAGCCGAGCGTAGGCTCGGCTCTACAGGGCGGCATGGGGGCTGTAGAGCCGAGCCCATGCTCGGCTCAGTGCGGACCAAGGTCCGCACCCACCCCCGGCCGATCAGCTGCCCGACAGCATCCGGCGGATCTTGCGGCCGATGCGGGTCAGGAACGAATCGCCGGTATCAGCGGCCGTGCGCACCGGCTTGGCCACCACCTGCACCGGGGTGACCGGGCTGGCGCTGTTGCCGGTATTGGCCTGCACGCCCTCGGCACCCTCGACCGGACGGCCGTGGCGACGACGACGGCGCTTGCGCGGCTTGTGCTCGCCGTCCACCGCACCTTCCGGTGCGCCTTCGGCACGCGGCGGGCGCGGCGGACGCGGAGCCTGGGCGGTGGCGCCATCGGCACCGGCGGCCGGCGCGGCAGCGCCCTGCTCGCCTTCCACGCGTGGCTTGCGCGGGCCACGCGAACGGCGTTCGCCGCTGCGCTCACCGTCACGGCCACCACGGCCACCACCGCCGCCGGAACGGCCGCCACTGCGGCCACCGCCTCGACGCTCTTCCTCGGCGGCGCGGGCTTCGCGCGCTTCGCGGAAGATCTGGCCGACGCTTTCGTTGTCCTCGCCTTCCTCGCCTGCCGCCGGGGCCGGGCGTTCCGGGCGCGGCAGCGGCGTCAGCAGTTCCTTGGTGACCGGCTCGGACGGAATCTTCTGCTCGATGTAGGCCTCGATGTCCGGCAGGCCCATGGCGTAGCGCTCGCAGGCGAAGCTGATCGCGTCGCCCTCTTCCCCCAGGCGCGCGGTGCGGCCGATGCGGTGCACGTAGTCTTCGGCATCGAACGGCAGGTCGTAGTTGTAGACGTACTTGATGCCGTCGATGTGCAGGCCGCGGGCGGCCACGTCGGTGGCCACGAGGATTTCCAGCTGGCCCTTCTGGAAGCGGTTGAGCAGGCTCTCACGCTTCTTCTGCGGCACGTCGCCGGACAGCACGCCCACGCGGTAACCGGCCTTTTCCAGCGAACGCGCCACGCGCTCGACGAACACCTTGGTGTTGACGAAGACCATGGTGCGCGCGCCTTCGCTGCGCGACAGCAGGCCGAGCAGCAGCGGGATCTTCTCGTCGTCGGCCGGGAAGTAGATGCGCTGGCGCACGCGGGCGGCGGTGATGGTCTCGGCTTCGACCACCAGCTTCTGCGGCTCGTTCATGTGCTCGTAGGCCAGCTCCAGCACGCGATGGCTGAGGGTGGCACTGAACAGCAGGGTCTGGCGGGTGGTGCGCTCGGGCATGCGGCGCAGCAGGAAGCGGATGTCCTTGATGAAGCCCAGGTCGAACATGCGGTCGGCTTCGTCCAGCACGCAGATCTCGCAGGCGTGCAGCGAGACCACCTTGTGCTGCTTGACGTAGTCGATCAGGCGGCCCGGGGTGGCGATGATCACGTCCACGCCCTGCTGCAGCAGTTCGCGCTGCTTGTCGTAATCCACGCCGCCGTAGACCAGGGCGAAGCGCAGGCCCAGGTCGGAACCGAACTTCACCGCATCCTTGTGGATCTGGATGGCCAGTTCGCGGGTCGGGGCGAGGATCAGCGCGCGCGGATCTTCCGGCTTGCGGTCGGCCAGCGCCGGACGCGTCAGCAGGCGGTTCACGACAGCGACCAGGAAGGCCAGGGTCTTGCCGGTGCCGGTCTGGGCCTGGCCGGCAACATCACCGCCGGGCAGCGCGACCGGCAGGGTCAGCGCCTGGATCGGGGTGCAGCGGGTGAATCCGGCTCCTTCAAGACCGGCCTGCAGGGCCGGATGCAGCTCGAAGGAGGAAAAGGTCAAATCGGTCAGCGGTTTGTCGCTCATGAGTCCGTCTTGGTATGGCCGCCGGCCCGTGGGGCGGCTGGCACTTCATCGTCTAGGGGCACCGTCGCAAACTGCGGCCCCTGCGGCGGGTTGGCAGGCTGGGACCGCTCGGTCCGAACGCCGCACAATGGCCCAGTTTAACGCACTCGGGCCGGCAAACCGGAATGCCCTGTCTCACGAACCGAAGAGACGACCAGTCTTCATCCAGCCACACCGGACTTGAACGACCTGGCCGGGCCCGCTGGTGTCGCCCGCTGCCACCCCCATCTTCGGGAAGACAGTGAAATCCGACACATACCGAGCTTCGAAGCGATCACGATACGCTGGGTTCCAGCCGGCGCCTGTCCCCGCCCTGCGATAGGGGTACACTGCCGGCCGTGAGCGTCCAGGCATCCCGCCGAACGCACCGCGGCAGTGCGCCGCGAGGCAACGACGAGGGTCGCGCCACCGGGCATGGCCCAGTTCACCCACCTCCGGCATGGCCGGGTGCAATCCAAGACGAGAAACCAAGATGAGCGACAAGGTTGTACATGTCGGCGACGCCGACTTTGATAGCGCAGTGCTGAATTCCAAGGAACCGGTGCTGGTCGATTTCTGGGCCGAATGGTGTGGCCCGTGCAAGATGATCGCCCCGGCGCTGGACGAACTGGCCGATGCCTACCAGGGCCGTGCCAAGATCGCCAAGGTCAACGTCGACCACAACCGTGCGCTGGCCGCCAAGTACCACGTGCGTTCGATCCCGTACCTGGTCGTGTTCAAGGACGGCGAGAAGGTCGGCGAGCAGATCGGTGCGGTGGGCAAGGCCCAGCTGGCCGGCCTGCTGGACAAGGCCCTGGCCTGATCCTGCTGTTCCCCGGCAGCCGCCGACCGCGGCTGCCGGCGGGCGCACCGCGCCCATGATGAATGCTGTTCCCGGCAGCCCTTGCATGGCGCCGCAGGCCGATGATAGTGTCGGCACATCCGGCCGCGTTCGCGTGCCGCACCCTCTGGACGCAGTTTCTTCCAGACCCATTCCCAACGTTCGCCGCCCCAGCCGGGCGCTCGCACCTTCAAGCGAGGAATAACGCTCTTGTCCGATAACACTTCCGAAACCGGCAGCGCTGATGCGCCCGCCGAAAAGCGCGTGCGCAAGCCCCGCGTGAGCAAGGCCGCCGCCCCGGCAGCCGCCGAAACCAGCGCCGCTCCGGCGCAGCCGACCCTGCCGCTGGCCGCCGCGCCCGAGGCACCGGCCCCCGCCTCCGCACCGAGCGCACCCGCCGCCGAGGCTCCTGCCAGCAGTGGCGGTGGCGAAGGCGGTGAGGGTCGCGAATCCGGCCAGCCGCGGCAGCAGAACCACCAGGGGGGTGGCCAGAACCAGGGCCAGAACCCGTACAACCAGAACGGCCAGCAGGGCCAGGGGCAAGGCCAGGGCAACCGCCGTGACCGTTTCCGCAACCGCCGCGACCGTGACCGCAACAACAACCGCTTCCGCGACGACGGCCTGCCCAACGACGGCGGCGAGCAGCAGCCCTTCGTGCCGCGCCCGCATGCGAACGTGCCGGAAGGCTTCCCGGTTTATTCGCTGAGCGACCTCAAGCGCATGCCGGCACAGAAGCTGCTGGAAATCGCCGAGCAGCTGCAGATTTCCGAAGGCGTGGCCCGCGCCCGCAAGCAGGACGTGATCTTCGCCCTGCTGAAGGTGCTGACCCGCCATGGTGACGGCGTCGCCGCCGACGGCGTGCTGGAAATCCTGCCGGACGGCTTCGGCTTCCTGCGCGCGGCCGAAGCCAGCTACCTGGCCGGCCCGGACGATACCTACATCTCGCCCAGCCAGATCCGCCGCTTCAACCTGCGCACCGGCGACCACATCTCTGGCCGCATCCGCTTCCCGAAGGACGGCGAGCGCTACTTCGCGCTGAACATCGTCGACACCATCAACGGCGAGCCGATCGAAGCGTCGAAGAACAAGGTGCTGTTCGAGAACCTGACCGCACTGTTCCCGCGCCGCCGCTTCACCCTGGAGCGTGGCAACGGTTCGTCGGAAGACATCACCGGCCGCATCCTCGACCTGATGGCACCGCAGGGCAAGGGCCAGCGCTCGCTCATCGTGTCCCAGCCGAAGGCGGGCAAGACGATGATGATGCAGCAGGTCGCCACCGCCATCACCACCAACCATCCGGACGTGCACCTGATCGTGCTGCTGATCGACGAGCGCCCGGAAGAAGTGACCGAAATGCAGCGCACCGTGCGCGGCGAGGTCATCAGCTCGACCTTCGACGAGCCGGCCGCGCGCCACGTGCAGGTGGCCGAAATGGTCATCGAGCGTGCCAAGCGCCTGGTCGAGCACAAGAAGGACGTGGTGATCCTGCTGGACTCGATCACCCGCCTGGCCCGCGCCTACAACAACGTGGTGCCGAGCTCGGGCAAGGTGCTGACCGGTGGTGTGGACGCCAACGCCCTGCACCGCCCGAAGCGCTTCTTCGGTGCCGCGCGCAACGTGGAAGAAGGCGGCAGCCTGACCATCATCGCCACCGCGCTGGTCGACACCGGCTCGAAGATGGACGAAGTGATCTACGAAGAGTTCAAGGGCACCGGCAACAGCGAAGTGCACCTGAGCCGTCGTATCGCTGAAAAGCGTGTGTTCCCGGCCATCGACATCAACCGTTCGGGCACCCGCCGCGAAGACCTGCTGATCGAACCGGAACTGCTGCAGAAGATCTGGATCCTGCGCAAGCTGCTGCATCCGATGGATGAAATGGCCGCGATGGAATTCCTGCTCGACAAGATGAAGAACACCAAGTCCAACGACGAGTTCTTCGGTTCGATGAAGCGCTGATCCACGGCATTGCATCGAAAAGAACCTGCCGCTCGCTGCGGCAGGTTTTTTTTTGCCTGCAGGGCGACCCACTTCACTTCACCGCCGCCCGGTTTTGGCGATAATCCGCCCGATGCCCTGCCCGGCCCCGAGGGCCTGGCCACCGATTCCCGCTGTCGCCCCTTCCGGAGAACCGGTCGGGTCCAGCCTCCTGCCGGATCCGTCGACGCATGCGAACGCTGTCTCCCCGCCTCAACCTGGGCAAGCTGATCCTCGCCCTGGCCCTGCTCAGTGCCATCATCGCGCTGGCCAACACCCTGCTGGCCAGCTACCGGGTGCAGCGCGACCAGCTGGTCGGCAATACCTTGGAAGCCAACCGCGTCTACGCCACCAAGCTGGCCGAGACCACCCAGAACTTCCTGCTGGCTGCCCAGCAGGAACTGGCCTACGCCGCCACCCGGCTCGGCCAGGGCAATCTCGATCCGGCGCAGGCCCAGGACGAAGCCAGCCGCCTGCAGCTGCAGACCAACAGCTTCAACTCTTCGCTGGTGGTGGATGCCGACGGCCTGGTGATCGCCACCTCGCCGCAGACCCTGCAGCTGCAGGGCGAAGTGCTGCACAGCGTCGGCAACAACGCCGCACTGGCCGCGCGCCAGCCGATGATCAGCGACCCGTACCAGTCGGCCACCGGCAAGCTGCTGGTTTCGCTGTCACACCCGATCTTCGACCGCCAGGGCCGCTATCGCGGCTACGTCAGCGGCACCCTGTACCTGCGCCAGCGCAGCGCGCTGCACACGCTTCTGGGCAAGCACTACTACCGTGATGGTTCCTACCTGTACGTGGTCGACCGTCATGGTCGCCTGCTGTACCACGCCGATGGCAAACGGGTGGGCGACTACGTGGTCGGCAACCCCGCGGTGAAGGCCGTGGTGCGTGGCGAGCGCGGCGCGCAGCAGGTGCGTAACAACCTGGGCGTGTCGATGCTGGCCGGCTACGCGCCGGTGGCGGCCACCGGCTGGGGCATCATCGCCCAGCGCCCGACCGAGGCCACGCTGCAGCCGCTGTCGCGGTTGATGACCGCAGTGATCTGGAACGCGATTCCGCTGGGCCTGCTGTCGCTGCTGATCACCTGGTGGTTCGCCCGTCGCATCTCGATGCCGCTGTGGCAGCTCGCACGCAACGTGCAGGGTGGCGAAGACACCGGCAACGCGATCAACCACGTCAGCGGCATCCGCGCGTGGTACTTCGAGGTCGCCCAGCTGAAGCAGGCGGTACTGCACAGCTTCAATGCGCTGCAGGACCGCATCGGCACGCTCAACCGCGCCAGCCGCACCGATCCACTGACCGGCCTGCTCAACCGCCGTGGCCTGCAGCAGGCGCTGGATGCCCTGCAGGTACAGGGCATCCCGTTCGCGATCCTGGCACTGGACATCGATCGCTTCAAATCGATCAATGACAACCACGGCCATGATGTCGGCGACGCCGCCATCGTCCATATCGCCGACCAGATGCGCCGCTACTCGCGCGACAGCGACATCCTCTGCCGCGCCGGTGGCGAGGAGTTCCTGCTGCTGTTGCCGGGCATCAGCGCCGAGTCAGCGCGACAGGCTGGCGAGCGTCTTCGCCAGCACATTGCCGACCATCCGTTTGAGCCGGTCGGCACCATCACCGTCTCGCTGGGCGTGGCCCATTTCCCAAGCTTCCACATCGACGCCGAGCAGGCGCTGCGACTGGCCGACAAGGCGCTGTACCTGGCCAAGGAACAGGGCCGCAACCGGGTGGTGGTCTACCCCTACGCCGATTGACGCGGAGCCGGCCTGGCCGGCTCCGCAGTGATCGTCAGCCCTGCTCCAGCGGCGTCAGCAGGCGCAGGCCGCGCTTGGCGCCGTCCACCATGTAGATGCCGCCCTCGGGCAGCAGGTCGCTGCCGGCCTGCTCGATCGCATCTGCCTTCCGCCACGGCACGGCCTGCCGCGGGCCCGGAATGAAGGCACGCCAGCGGCCATAGCGCTCCGCTCCATTGGGATCATCGTTCAGGCCGAAATTCACCGGTATGCGTACCGTCCAGCTGTCGCGGGTGCTGGCTTCGCCGGTAGTCGGTGGCTTGAACGTCCACTTGCGGGCACTGCTGACGGCGGCCCTGGCCAGGATCTCGCGCATCTTGGCAAGGGTGCGCTCGCGTCCGACCACGGTCATGTTCACCTGCTCGGCGACGACATCGGCCACCGTGCCATCACGCGCGATCCTGACCACCAGCAGCACTTCACCCTGCCCACCGCTCCGATAGACCTCTTCCGGATAGCGCGGGGGAGTCATGCGCCCTTGGGTCACCGAATCGGTGGCCTTCTCATCGTACTCGCTGAAATTGACGCTGGTCATGCTGACTTCGTAGCCACCATCGGCCATGGCCTTGCCGCGCAGGCGCACCCGCAATGGCGCACGTGCCGCCACCGCCTTGCCATCGCGCAGGGTGGGTTCGAAGCGCCAGCCACCGATGGTGCCCTCCACGAAGGACGCGATGCTCGGAGACAGCATCGACTTCTGGTCCAGTACCAGTGAACTGACCGCGCCCTCGGGCGTGACCTCGATATGGCCAGAGAGCACCATGCTCATCTCCGCGGTGGCACGCACCGCGCGCGTGGTCTGTGCGCTGGCATCGCCAGCAAGCAGGGGAGCGCCGGCACCGACGGCCAACGCGAGAGCGAGGAACAGGGGGCGACGCATCATTGCCGGATCCTTGGTGATGAGTGCCGAGCGTAGCGCAGTCTTCACATCCGGGACAGTCCGGCCTGGCTACGCCAACCGGTGCGCGCCAGCATAGGGCGGTGTATCCGGATAGTCACCGCGGGCGAAGCGCTCCTGCAGGCCCTGCCACCACGCCGGATCGAACAGATGCCGGTAGTGCTCGCGGACCGCGGCCAGTTCACCCGCCGGCAGGCCCATGAACGGGCCGAAGCGTTCGGGGAACACATCGCGCGACCCCACATGGAACCAGGGTTCGTCAGCCAGTGCTTCCTCCGGTGTGCGCGGCTGTGGCCAGGCGCGGAACACGCAGTCGCTGACCAGGCACAGTTCGTCGTAGTCGTAGAACACGGCCCGGCCGTGCCGCGACACACCGAAGTTCTTCGGCAGCATGTCACCGGGGAAGATGTTGTTGCGTGCCATGTCGGTGATCGCCTGCGCGTAGTCGAGCACCGCTGCACGTACCGCCTCCCCGCCCTGCTCGCGCAGGTACAGGTTCAATGGACGGAAACGGCGCTGCACGTAGCACAGTGCGATCTCCACCTCGTCGCCATCGACGCGCACGCTCTGTGCACACTGCTGCAGCAGTTCGTCCAGCAGTGCAGGAGCGAAGCGGTCGCGTGGGAAGCGCAGGTGGCGATAGGGCTGTGCGTCGAGCAGGCGGCCGACGCGATCGAGGTTGAACACCAGCGCGTACTTTTCTTCCACCTGCTGCCGCGACATCGCCTTGGGCCATGCGAAACGGTCGCGGATCAGCTTGAACACCAGCGGATAGCTGGGCAGGGTGAACACCGCCATCACCATGCCCGGTGTGCCTTCGGCATGCACCAGCCGCTCCTGCGGATGCTCGTTGAAGTGGCGGAAGAAGGTGCGGTAGCGCTCGGTCTTGCCCTGCTTGGCACGGCCCAGCACGGTGTAGATCTCATCGATGGGCTTGCCCGGCAGCAGGCTGCGCAGGAACACTACGGCATCACCTACCGTGGCCAGGTTTGCCTGGAAGTAGCTGCGCGACACGCCGAACAGATGGGCGACGTCGCGGCGCCGGGTCAGTACCGCGTCGGCACGCAGTCCACGCTCATCGTTGACCAGCGCGATCACGCAGGGTGAGAAGCGGTGCTCGCCGAACACGCGGCCGACCAGATAGGCGCGGCGCTCGCGATAGAACACGGTGTCGAGCAGCTCGACGCTGCGCAAGGGTGTATCGCCCCAGTGGGCCAGGTCGTCCTGCAGGCGCACGGCGATGGCCGCCGCGCAGCGCAGCTGGTGCGCATACGGAATGTCGAAGCGATAATCGGCCAACGCGCGCTGCAGGGCCTCCACCGGCCGCGTCGGCGAAACCGCGTAGGTATGCCGCGCGACCGGATGGGTGATCGCATCGGACGGCTCGACATCAAAGGCGATGAACTCCAACGCCGGATCCACGCCGCGGGTGGCGAACATGCGCCGCGACAACGTGTTGTAGAAGGTCTTGTACAACTCGGCGTCGATCAGTCCCAGCAGCAGCGCGCTGTACTGCGCGTGCACCTGCAGCCATAGCGCACGTTCGCCGATCGCCTCGCCGGCAAGGCGGCGCAGTGCATCCATCTGCTCGGCAATGCACAGGTCGTACAGCGCAATGCGCTCGACCGCATCCTGGCGGGCGCCGGCCCAGTCGCGCTGCTCGAAGCGCTGCCGCGCGCGGGCGGTCACGCCTGCGAATCGAGCGTGGTAATCCTCGAAGCCATCGCGGATGGCCACCGCGATGCGCGGTGCCAGCTCGGCAGCACTGTGAGGCTCGGACATGCAGGACTCACCCGGTAGGACCGGCTTCACCATACGCTGGCGTGGGGTGGCTTGTGTAGAGCCGGGCCCATGCCCGGCCCGGTTCACGCAGTCTGTCCGAAGTACAGCCGAGCGTCGGCCCGGCTCTGCCGGGGCAGGCCCATTGCGTCCCACGAAAACGCAACGATTCCTACAGACCCCGGTCCACCGCGTTGCCTACCCTTCCAGGCTCACAACGGCACGAGGTGACGCATGCAGCAAATGACCCTGATCCCTCGCATGGAGGAAGGCACTGTAATCCCGCAGCGGGTGCGAGACGGCTACATCAGCGCCACCGCGCTGTGCCAGTCCGTGAACAAGCGCTGGTCCGACTACCGGGCACTGAAATCGACGGAGGAGTTCCTGCAGGAGCTCACCCTCCAGACCGGACTGGCCGAGAACGAACTCATCCACGTGGTCTCCGGCGGAATCCCGACCATGCAGGGCACCTGGATCCATCCCTATCTGGCCATCAACCTGGGCCAGTGGCTGTCCCGCAAGTTCGCGGTGAAGGTGGCGCAGTGGGTGGTGGAATGGCAGCAGGGTCGCGCCAACGCGGTGATGCCCGCGCATATCGAGCGCTACATGCAGAACCGGGCCAGAGTGCCGTACACCCACTTCTCGATGCTCAACGAGCTGACGTTGAATCTGATCGCGCCGCTGGAGCAGGCCGGATACACCCTGCCGCAGGCGCTGGTACCGGACATTTCCGAAGGGCGCCTGTTCTGCAAGTGGCTGAGGGACCAACGGGGTGTCGACACCGATGCACTGCCGACGTATGACCACACCTACCCGGATGGGCGCACGGTGCCGGCCAAGCTGTACCCCAACGAGTTCTACGAGGACTTCCGCCGCCACTTCAATGAAGTATGGCTCCCGGAGAAAGCACCGGCGTACTTTGCAGCGCGCGACAGCAAGGCGCTTTCGTTCGTGGCCGCGCTGCTGCTTCCGGCGAAGTGACTGCGGCTGAAAGCAGCCGAGCATGGCTCGGCTCTACAGATGCGAAGCGCAGCCGAGCATGGCTCGGCTCTACAGATGCGAAGCGCAGCCGAGCATGGCTCGGCTCTACAGATGCGAAGCGCAGCCGAGCATGACGTTTCGCTCTCCTGTGGAGCCGAGCCCATGCTCGGCTCCACAGAAGCCGGCGCTTCAGATCGCCAGATCGGCCTCCACGTCCTGCACCTTGCGCCGGGCCAGGGCCAGGTTGGACTTGGTACGGTCGAGCACGATGTAGAAGAACAGCCCCTTCTTCTTCGCCACCGGGCGCATGATGTGGTACGCCTTGCCCAGCGAGATCAGGATGTCCTCGATGCTGTCGTTGAGATTCAGCGATGCGGCGGTCTTCATCTTGGCGCGGATTACTTCAGTGTTGCCGGCGGCGGCCACTTCCATGTCCATGCCGGCACCGGCCTCGCCCAGCAACATGCCGCTTTCGTAGTCGACCAGCGCCACTGCCTGCGCGCCGTCGATGCCCATCAGTGCGTTCAACGATTCATTCAATCCAGCCACGTCGCACCCCTTGTCGATGTTGGTTCGAGCCCCTCGTTCCCCTGCGGCCGGGCTCACGATCCGCCGAGTTCAGCCAGGATCGCCTGGCCACATTCCCTGCTCTGCCACAGCACCTGGCCGATCACGCTGCGCTGGTCGCAGGCCGCCATCAGCAGCAGCGGTGCACGCCCTTCGGCCTGGATCGCCAGCATCAGTACCTTTCCGCCCGCGGCCTCCAGCATCAGTGTCTGCAGATCGCCCAGCACCAGTTCGCGCCCCACCGCTGCGGCCAGCGCCAGCATCGCGCTGGTCATCGCTGCCAGGCGTTCACCACGCCCTTCGGCACCGGCACTGACCAGGGCGAAGCCATCGACACTGGCCAGCACCACCGTGCGTACGCCTTCCACCCGCTGCCGCAGGTCCTGCAGCAGCGGCTGCAGGCGCTCACGCTGGCCGGCATCGGGCAGTACCGCCACCTGCCCGTCAGCCATGCGCGGCCACCAGTGCGTGCGCTTCCATCTCGCCCATCAATACATCCATCAGCAGCAATCCCTGTTCGCGGTCGCGGGCATCCACTGCCAGCAAGGGCAGCGGTTGATCATCGAGGCTGGTGCGTGCGGCCCAGTCGTCCAGCGCGGCATGCGGTGCCTGGTCGAGATGGGTGACGGCCACCACCAGCGCCAATGACGATGCGAACGGCCGCAGCACCTGCAGGTAATCCTCCAGTTCGGCAACCACGCTCGCGCGCCGCGCATCCAGCAGCAGCACGGCGCCGCGGGCGCCCTGCAGCAGGATCGGCCAGAGGAAATCGAAACGCTGCTGGCCCGGCGTGCCGTACAGGCGCAGGCGCTCGCCATTGGGCAGGTCGATATCGGCATAGTCCAGGGCGACGGTGGTGGACGCCTTGTCGGCACCGACGCGGTCACTGTTGGCCACATCGGTATCGATCACCGCCCCGGCCGCGATGCTGCGCACCAGGGTCGACTTGCCACTGCCCATGCCACCGAGCACCACCACCTTGTGCTCACGCATTGCGCTCGCTCCCGCGCAGGTGCCGCCACAGGCGGGCGAGCAGGCCATTGTCGGTCGCGCCGGCCGCACGCGCCGCTACCGGTGCCGCGGCGGATGCCTGCAGCTGCGCGTAGCCGCACAGGTAGGCGGCATGGATGAAGTCGCGCACGGCAGCGGCTGGCAGCTCGAGCAGCATCGCGCACTCGTCCACCGTGCACGCGCGCTTGAGCAGCAGCGAGCACAGCCGGAAGCCATCGTGGTCATGGCCCAGCACACGGAAGTCGGGCCAGCGCAGCAGCTTCACCGAAGCACCACGCAAGCGCTCGTCCAGCGCCTGCCAATGGCGGCTGCGCTGTGCCCACTGCCACAGGAGGGGCCGCAGCGGCTGCCGCGGCCGATCAGCGGCCAGGGCCTGCAGGCGCGCCGGCGTGAGCGCATCCAGCTGCAGGCGTTCGAAGGCATCGGCCAGGCGTTCGACCAGCGCAGCGGCAGGCTCCTGCAGCAGCACCGCCTGGTCGTGCTCCAGGTCCATCAGCAGTACCGGCTCGCCGGCATCGCAGAGCAGGGCTTGGCCCTGGCGCAACGGCAGCCGCTCGCGCAGGAGGCGGGTGATGGCGTGTGCACCATCGGCCAGGCGGATCGGTGCGGGTGCGTGCATGGCCAGGGGCTCCACTGCCAACTGCATCCCGCGCAGCGCGCGGCCGATGGCTCCGTCATCAAGTACGTCCTGGTGGCCATCGCCGTCGCGCAGCTGGCCCCCCAGATCCTCGATCCAGCACTGCAGTCGCGGTCGTTGCTGGCGCATGCGCAGGGCTGCATTGCGCAGCGCCGGCGTATCCCGGATGACCAGCAGGTCGCAGTCGTCCAGGTCCTGGCTGCGACGGATCTGGCCATCAGGCAGGGCCGAGGCCAGGCGCAGGCGCTGCAGCAGTGCCTGTTCGCCCTGGATGTCGGTTCCCACTACCAGCACGCGTGCCATCGGTGTTCCCCGTGCGACCACCTCCCCGGTGGTCTCGCGTCGCCAAGGCTAGGGCATCGCTGGAGGCAACCGTCGTGATCGATTGCTCAGATTGAAGGCGGCTGCAGAACCGTGCCGATCCATTCTACGACCGCCATCGTGGGCAAGTTTCATGCCCTCTTGACGGCATTACGCCGGTTGACGGATTTCACGGTTCTGGTCGCTGGGGGATGGGGTCGGAGCCCTCTGCGGGCAGAGGGATCCGACCCCCAAAGCAGATTGGGGTCAGATCCCTTTTGCGCGCAGAAGGGATCTGACCCCGGAGGCAAAAAGAAACCCGCGCCGAGGCGCGGGTTCCGGTGTCACGACCAAGCGGCGATGTATCAGCCGCGCAGCTGCTCCAGCGCGGCGTTGAAGGTCGCGCTCGGGCGCATCCCCTTGCCGGCCTTGGCCACGTCCGGGCGGTAGTAGCCGCCGATGTCCACGGCCTTGCCCTGCACAGCGATCAGCTCTTCAACAATCTTCTGCTCGTTGTCGGTCAGCGCCTTGGCCAGCGGTGCGAAGCGTGCCTTCAGCGCAGCATCTTCGTCCTGCGCGGCCAGCGCCTGGGCCCAGTACAGCGCGATGTAGAAGTGGCTGCCACGGTTGTCGATGCCACCCAGCTTGCGCGACGGCGACTTGTCGTTGTCCAGGAACTGGCCGTTGGCTTCGTCCAGCGCCTTGGCCAGCACGCGGGCGGCGGCATTGTCGTAGCGGTTGCCCAGGTGTTCCAGCGACGCGGCCAGGGCCAGGAACTCACCCAGCGAATCCCAGCGCAGGTAGTCCTCTTCAACGAACTGCTGCACATGCTTCGGGGCCGAACCACCGGCACCGGTCTCGAACAGGCCGCCACCGGCCATCAGCGGCACGATCGACAGCATCTTGGCGCTGGTGCCCAGTTCCATGATCGGGAACAGGTCGGTCAGGTAGTCGCGCAGCACGTTGCCGGTCACCGAAATGGTGTCCTCACCCTTGCGGATGCGGTCCAGCGAGAACGCGGTCGCTTCCACCGGCGGCAGGATGCGGATGTCCAGGCCGTTGGTGTCGTGGTCCTTCAGGTACTGCTCGACCTTGGCGATGACCTGTGCGTCGTGGGCACGGGCGGCATCCAGCCAGAACACGGCCGGGGTGCTGCTAAGGCGGGCGCGTTCGACGGCCAGCTTCACCCAGTCCTGGATCGGCGCGTCCTTGGTCTGGCACATGCGCCAGATGTCACCGGCTTCCACGGCGTGTTCGAACACCACGTTGCCGGCATCGTCGGTGACCTTGACCACGCCGTCGGCGGCGATCTGAAAGGTCTTGTCGTGCGAACCGTATTCTTCGGCCTTCTGCGCCATCAGGCCGACGTTCGGCACCGAGCCCATGGTGGCCGGGTCGAAGGCGCCGTGCGCCTTGCAGTCGTCGATGACGGCCTGGTACACGCCAGCGTAGCAGCGGTCCGGAATGACCGCCTTGGTGTCCTGCAGCTTGCCTTCGGCGTTCCACATCTTGCCGGAGTCGCGGATCATCGCCGGCATCGAGGCGTCGACGATCACGTCGCTCGGCACGTGCAGGTTGGTGATGCCCTTGTCCGAATTGACCATGGCCACGCCCGGACGCTGTGCGTACTCGGCGGCCAGGTCGGCTTCGATCGCGGCGCGGGTGGCTTCCGGCAGCGACGACAGGCGCGCGGCCAGGTCACCGATGCCGTTGTTGGCGTCGAAACCGGCCTGCTTGAGCACGTCGGCGTGCTTGGCCAGCACGTCCTTGTAGAACTCGTTGACCGCCACGCCGAACATGATCGGGTCGGAGACCTTCATCATGGTCGCCTTCAGGTGCAGCGAGAACAGCACGCCCTGGGCCTTGGCATCGGCGATCTGCTCACCGATGAACGCGGCCAGTGCCTTGCGGCTCATCACCGCGGCATCGACGATCTCGCCGGCCTTGACCGCGGTCTTTTCCTTCAGCACGACGGTGCTGCCGTCCTTGCCGTGGAAGGTGATCTTCAGCGAACCGGCATTGGCCAGGGTGGCCGACTTCTCGCTGCCGTAGAAATCGCCGGCAGCCATGTGCGCGACATGCGACTTCGAATCCGACGCCCAGGCGCCCATGCGATGCGGGTGCTTGCGCGCGTAGTTCTTCACCGACAGCGGTGCGCGGCGGTCGGAGTTGCCTTCACGCAGCACCGGGTTCACTGCACTGCCCTTGACCTTGTCGTAGCGCGCCTTGTAGTCGCGCTGCTGGTCGTCAGCCGGGGTTTCCGGGTAATCCGGCAGCGGGTAACCCTGGTCCTGCAGTTCCTTGATGGCCGCCTTCAGCTGCGGCACCGAAGCGGAGATGTTCGGCAGCTTGATGATGTTGGCGTCCGGGGTGGTCGCCAGCTGGCCCAGCTCGGCCAGGTCGTCGCTGACCTTCTGTGCATCGGACAGCAGTTCCGGGAACTGCGACAGGATGCGGCCGGACAGCGAGATGTCACGGGTTTCCACCACGATGCCGGCAGTGGCGGTGTAGGCGTCGACGATCGGCAGCAGCGACTGGGTGGCCAGGAACGGGGCTTCGTCGGTCAGCGTATAGAGGATCTTGGACATGGGGGACTTGGACTCTGTAGCAATGCTCAGGGGAAGGCCGGCGCCAGCGCCGGGCCACGTGCAACCGTGTCGCTTTCCCCCGTCGCCGTCAGGGTGGGCGCGCGGCGGGGAAACCCCTGCATTGTCGCGTTTTCAGCCGCGCGGGGCAAAGCCGCGCCATACGCGGCGGTACTGCACGGCGGCAACGGTGTGATCCATCCACGCGTGGATGAAACCCAGCCCCAGCATCGGTAGATCCACGCCATGCGTGGATGAAGCCAACCGTCGCCCAATAAAAAAGGACGCAGCCTCGCGGCTGCGTCCATCGTGAGTCCTGCCGGGAGAGAGTCGGCAGGACTTACTTGACCTCGAACTCCTGCGGCGTTCCGGCCGCCTTGCCATCGACCATGACCTCGGCGCGGTACTTGCCGGCCGGCCAGCCCTTTGCATTCTTGAACGTGACGTTGGTGGTCTCCGCGCCGCTGGCATTCAGGGTCGCGGTCTGTTCGCCGGCCACCTGGCCGTCCTGGAAGGTCAGCTTGGCGCCGACATTGACGTTGTTGGCAGCGCCATCGGTCTTGACCGAGACGATGACGTCATCCTTCGGCGAGAACAGTGCAGCTGGGGCGACCGACTTGTCGGCGGCAGCGGTCTTGCCCACGGTGACTGTGGAAACGCTGACCGCAGCAGCTTCCGCCATCGGCGGCGGTGCACCGGTCATCGGCGCCGGCGCTGCCGGCTCGGCTGGAGCCGTGGCAGCCGGAGCGGCGTTGGTGTCGGTCGACTCTTCCTTCTTCTTGCAACCGACCAGGGCGACACTGCCCAGCAGGGCGGCGATCAGGGCGGTCTGGAGCGGGGTGGTCTTGATCATTCGGGGTTCCTCCCAGGGATTGTCGGACGGCGTTCGAACGCCGGCTTACTTCGGCGGCAGCTTCAGGGTCTGGCCCGGGAAAATCTTGTCCGGGTCGTCAAGCACATCTCGGTTGGCTTCGAAGATCTTCTTCCAGGCGTTGGCGTCGCCCAGATGCTGCTTGGCGATCTTCGACAGCGAGTCGCCCTTCTGCACGGTGTAGGTGCCGCCGCCGACGATCTCGGCGGTGCTGTCCACCGAAGCGCTGACGCCGGAGAAGTCCGCCTTCGGCACCTGCTCGGCGGTACTGTCGACGCTGGCGCTGACGCCGGAGAAATCGGCTTTCTTCTCGGTACTCATCCACAACTCCCGTCTGCATGACTACGTGGCTCGCACGTTGCCATGGCGGTTGTTAAACGGGGATGGTGCAGATGTGAAGCCGCCCCGGGGGGCGGCTGAACAATCGAGGCGGAAGGTGGCCGCTGCGCTCGCCGGGCGTGGCCCGGCGCTACCCGTAACCGCCTGCGGCGGCGGTTACTGGCGCAGTTCGCGGTAGGTCGCTGCCGGGGCGACGATGCCGGGGCTGGCGCGCCACGGGTTGATGTCCAGGCCGCCACGGCGGGTGTAGCGGGCTTCCACTTCCAGCCATTGCGGCTGGCAGCGCGCGGACACCTCGCTGAAGATCCGCTCAACGCACTGCTCGTGGAACTCGGCGTGTTCGCGGTAGCTGACCAGATAGCGCAGCAGGCCGGCACGGTCGATCCTCGGCCCGCGGTAACGCAGGCTGACCGTGGCCCAGTCCGGCTGGCCGGTGACCGGGCAGTTGGACTTCAGAAGCGCCGAGACCAGGGTCTCTTCCACCACTTCACCGGCATCGGCCGAGAGGAAGTCGGCCTGCGGCGGGCCGTAGCAGTCGATCTCCAGTTCCAGCCCGTCGATGGATTCACCGAGTGGCGTCTCGCGCAGGCCCGGCAGGCCGAACTCGACCTGGACCGGCGCACCGGCGCAATCCGACAGATCCGCCACGATGCGCGCACGCAGTGCCTCGGCGCTGTCGATGCGGGTGCTGTTGAGGGAATTGAGGTACAGCTTGAACGACTTCGATTCGATCAGCCGTGGCGAGGTGCACGGCACCTGCACGGTGGCCACGGCCACCTGCGGCTTGCCGCGCGGGTCGAGCCAGCTCAGCTCGAAGGCATGCCAGCGGTCGTGGCCGACGAACGGCAGCGCGGCGTCATCGAGACCGATCTCGGCGCGGGCGCCGCTGCGGGGGATGGGAAACAGCAGGCCGGGATCGTACTGCGACGGGTAACTGACCTCGCGACCGAGGCTGGAATCCTGTGGGGTGTTCATGGTGGGCATTGTATCGCGCGGAGGGCGGGCCTTCGGCCGGGCCGGCCAACGGCGGAGCCCCTCCGTGGTGGTTGTGTTGCCGGATGCCGGGGTTGGCCGGGAGGGTGGCTTGGCTGGGGGACGCCGTGAATCCGTCCATGGAGGCTCGGTCGCCGCATCCATGCGGCTCACGCCCCCAGCCAACCCACCCTCCCGGCCACGGACAATTTCCCGCGCCACCACGGGAAAGATCAGAAAATCAAAATCAAAATCAAAAGCCGATCCTTCAGACGTTCACGACGTCCGCCGTGTCGACCAAGGTCGACACCCACCAAAGCAGGATGTCGTTCCGGCAGCCCGCGGGAAACTGTCGAAGGCGGGGTGGGTCCGGTTGAGGGGGTGTCCGCGGCATGGATGCCGCGGCCAAGCCCCCAAGGACGGGTTTACGGCGTCCCCCTCAACCGGACCCACCCCGCCATCCCACGGAATGCCCGCTTTTGACGTTGACGTTGATTTAGGCGGGTGCAGGGCTGCAAGCCCTGCCGGCCCCCCTCACCCCGCAGGAGTGCCGGCACCGTGCAGGTAATCCAGGCTCACCTGCAGCAACGCCCGCAGTCCCACATCCAGTGCCTTCTCATCCAGCAGGAACTTCGGCGAATGGTTCGCCGGCGCCGTCGCCGGGTCGATGCCCACGCTGGTCGAACCCACGAAGAAGAACATGCCCGGCACTTCCTTCGCGTACAGCGAGAAATCCTCCGCGCCCATCTGCAGCGGCGGCTCGTACACATTGTCCTTGCCCACCACCGCCTGCAGGCTCGGCAGCATCTTCGCGGTCAGCGCCGGGTCGTTCACCGTGGCCGGGTTGCCTTCCGACTCGTAGATGTCGGTTACCGCCTTGGCACCGTGCGCGGCGGCCGTGTGCTCGGCCACGTTGCGCAGGTCAGCGAAGATCTGCTGGCGCATACCCTCGTCGAAGGTACGAATGGTGCCGACCATTTCCACTTCATCGGGAATGATGTTGTAGCGGATGCCACCGTTGATCGCGCCGAAGGTCAGCACCGCCGGCTGCTTGGACAGGTTGGCGCGGCGGCTGACGATGGTCTGCGCGGTGCCGACCAGATCGGCGGTGGCCACGATCGGGTCAACGCCGTTCCACGGCGCCGACCCGTGCGTCTGGCGACCGATCACCTTGATCCCGAAGCGGTCCGAGGCGGCCATCAGCGGGCCACCGCGCACCGCGATCTGCCCGGCCTGGACACTGGAGAACACGTGCAGCCCGAACACCGCCTCCGGCTTGAAGTCGGCGAACAGGCCTTCCTTCAGCATCAGTGCGGCACCGCCCTCTTCCGGCGGCGGCGCGCCTTCCTCGGCCGGCTGGAAGATGAGCATCACCTGGCCCGGCAGGTCCTTCTTCATCGACACAAGCGCTTCGGCCACGCCCAGCAAGGTGGCGGTGTGTGCGTCATGGCCGCAGGCATGCATCACGCCTACGGTCTGGCCGCGGTACTGGTCGGTGGCCTTGGAGGCGAACGGCAAGCCCGTCTGCTCGGTCACCGGCAGCGCGTCCATGTCCGCACGCAGGGCGATCTTCGGGCCGGGCCTGCCGCCCTCGATGATCGCCACCACGCCGTGGTGGGCAATGCCGGTCTTCGGCTTCAGGCCCATCGCACGCAGGCGCTTGGCGACCTCGGCCGAGGTGCGCGCCTCGCGGTTGGACAACTCCGGATGCTGATGGAAGTCCCGGCGCCATTCGACCACCTTGGCCTGCAGCCGCTGCGCAGCGGCAGTCACTTCCGGGCGCTGCCCGTCCTGGGCGTGAGCAAGGGCCGGCAGGGCCAGCAGCAGGGCGGACAGCAGCAGCGAACGGCGCATCGCAATCTCCACAGCAAGAAGGTTCCAGCTGAATGTAGGGCAACACCGGCGCCACGGGAACCTCCCGCGGGGGATCCGGTCTTAGCGCCCGTCCCATCCGTCATGCAGGAAACGTGATGTGGCACAGGTATGCTTTGCGCATTGCCGCCGGCGTCCCGCCCGGTCCAGCCCTCTCGGAGTCCTCGTAATGTCACGTGTTTGGAAGATCGTGCTGCTGGTCGTGGCGGTTCTGGTGCTGGCCGTGGTTGGCCTGCGCGTCATCGGCGGGGGCAAGGACAAGGCTGGAAAGCCAGCGGCGGGCGCGCGCCAGGGTGGCGAAGACCCGGATGCCGGCCCGGTGCCGGTCACCGTGGTCGAGGCCACGCGCCAGGACGTACCGGTGTATGCCAGCGCGCTGGGCACGGTTACGGCAATGAACACCGTCACCGTCAGCCCGCAGGTCGGTGGCCAGTTGATGAGCCTGAACTTCCGCGAAGGCCAGGAAGTGAAGAAGGGCGACGTGCTGGCAGTGATCGATCCACGCACCGCCCAGGCCAGCTACGACCAGGCGGCGGCGGCCAAGCGCCAGAACGAGGCGCTGCTGGCCACCGCGCGCTCCAACTACCAGCGCTCGAATGCGCCGGAGTATCGCCAGTTCGTCGCCAAGACCGATCTGGATACACAACGAAACCAAGTGGCACAGTACGAGAGCGCAGTCGCGGCGAACGAGGCCAGCATGCGCTCGGCGCAGGTGCAGCTGCAGTACACCAAGGTCACCGCACCGATCACCGGCATCGCCGGCATCCGCGCAGTCGACGCCGGCAACGTGGTCAATGCCGGTACCGCCCTGGTCACGCTGACCCAGGTCCACCCGATCCATGTGCTGTTCAACCTGCCCGAACGCCAGCTCGGCGACGTGCGCCAGGCGCAGGCCGCCGGTGCGGTGCCGGTGGCAGCGCTGGACCGGGCCGATTCGCACGTGCTGTCCGGTGACGGCAAGCTGGACGTGGTCGACAACCTGATCAGTGCCGACAGCGGCACGTTCAAGGCGCGCGCGCTGTTCGACAACACCGACAACGGCCTGTGGCCGGGCCAGTTCGTCAACGTGCGCATGCAGCTGCGCACCATCGGCGGTGGCGTGGTCATTCCGACCCAGGCCGTGCTGCGTGGGCCGGACGGCGAGTACGTCTACGTCGTGCAGGGCGACAACACGGTGAAGATGCAGACCGTGCGCAGTGGCGTGGAAGTGGGCGACAGCCAGGTGCAGATTGCCGAAGGCCTGAAGGGCGGCGAGCGGGTGGTCAGCGAAGGCCAGTTCCGCCTGAAGCCGGGCAGCAAGGTCACCGCGCTGAAGCCGGGCGAAACCCCGGCCGCACCGACCGAGGCCGAGCTGAAAGCGGCCGAGCAGAAGAACGGTGGCGGCGGTGGCCGTCGCGGTGGTGGTCCGCGCTGAGCGCAGGCCACGGTTCTCCCTCGCGCCGGCGGACCTGCCGGCGCCGACATTGAAGTGCCAGCAAGGATCAGTCCGTGGGCTTTTCGACGATCTTCATCCGCCGCCCGATCGCTACCTCGCTGTTGATGGCGGGCCTGTTGCTGCTGGGCATCCTCGGTTACCGCAAGCTGCCGGTGTCGGCGCTGCCGGAAATCGATGCGCCCAGCCTGGTGGTCACCACCCAGTACCCCGGCGCCAACGCCACCACCATGGCCTCGCTGGTCACCACGCCACTGGAGCGCCAGTTCGGACAGATCTCCGGGCTGGAACTGATGACGTCGGACTCGTCGGCCGGGTTGTCGACGATCATCCTGCAGTTCTCGATGGACCGCGACATCGACATCGCCGCGCAGGACGTGCAGGCGGCGATCCGCCAGGCCACCCTGCCCTCGTCGCTGCCCTACCAGCCGGTCTACAACCGGGTGAATCCGGCCGACGCGGCCATCGTCACCCTGAAGCTGACCTCCGACACGCGCCCGCTGCGTGACGTCAACAATTACGCCGACTCGATCCTGGCCCAGCGCCTGTCGCAGGTGCAGGGCGTGGGCCTGGTCTCGATTGCCGGCAACGTACGCCCGGCCGTGCGCATCCAGGTCAATCCGGCGCAGCTGTCGAACATGGGCCTGACCCTGGAGCAGCTGCGCAGCGCGCTCACCCAGGCCAACGTCAATGCGCCGAAGGGCTCGTTGAACGGCAAGACCCAGTCCTACAGCATCGGCACCAACGACCAGCTGGCCAGCGCTGCCGAGTACCGCGACACCATCATCAGCTACAAGAACGGCCGCCCGGTGCGGTTGTCCGACGTGGCCGAGGTGGTCGATGGCGTGGAGAACGACCAGCTGGCGGCCTGGGCCGATGGCAAGCCGGCGGTGCTGCTGGAAGTGCGTCGCCAGCCGGGCGCCAACATCGTGCAGACCGTCGAGCGCATCCGCGCGATCCTGCCGCAGCTGCAGGGCGTGCTGCCGGCCGACGTGCACCTGGAGATCTTCAACGACCGCACCGAGACCATCCGCGCCTCGGTGCATGAAGTGCAGTTCACCCTGATCCTTACCATCGGCCTGGTGGTGGCGGTGATCTTCGTGTTCCTGCGCCGGCTGTGGGCCACGATCATTCCCTCGGTGGCGGTGCCGCTGTCGCTGGCCGGCACCTTCGCGGTGATGGCTTTTGCCGGCATGTCGCTGGACAACCTCTCGCTGATGGCGCTGGTGGTGGCCACAGGCTTCGTGGTCGACGATGCGATCGTGATGATCGAGAACATCGTGCGTTACATCGAGCAGGGCAAGAGTGGCAAGGAAGCGGCCGAGATCGGCGCACGCCAGATCGGCTTCACCGTGCTGTCGCTGACCGTCTCGCTGGTCGCCGTGTTCCTGCCGCTGCTGCTGATGCCCGGCGTCACCGGCCGCCTGTTCCACGAATTCGCCTGGGTGCTGAGCATCGCGGTGGTGCTGTCGATGCTGATCTCGCTGACGCTCACCCCGATGATGTGCGCCTACCTGCTCAAGCCCGACGCCCTGCCCGAGGGCGAGGACGCGCACGAACGCGCAGCGGCGGCCGGCAAGCAGAACCTGTGGACGCGCACTGTGGGCCTGTACGAGCACAGCCTGGACTGGGTGCTGGGCCACCAGCGCCTGACCCTGGCCGTGGCGGGCGGTGCGCTGGTGCTGACCGTGCTGCTGTACGTGCTGATTCCCAAGGGGCTGCTGCCCGAACAGGACACCGGCCTGATCACCGGCGTGGTGCAGGCCGACCAGAACATCGCCTTCCCACAGATGGAACAGCGCACCAAGCAGGTGGCCGAAGCGCTGCGCCAGGACCCGGACGTGACCGGCGTATCGGCCTTCATCGGCGCGGGCAGCATGAACCCCACGCTCAACCAGGGCCAGCTGTCGATCGTGCTGAAGGAGCGCAGCCAGCGCGATGGCCTGGAGGAGATCCTGCCGCGCCTGCAGAAGGCAGTGGCCGGCATTCCGGGCGTGGCCCTGTACCTCAAGCCGGTGCAGGACGTGACCCTGGATACCCGCGTGGCCGCCACCGAGTACCAGTACTCGCTGTCGGACGTGGACAGCGCCGAAGTGGCCAAGCAGGCCACGCGCCTGACCGAGGCGCTGCGCAAGCGCCCGGAGCTTGCCGACGTCGACAACAACCTGTCCAACCAGGGCCGTGCGCTTGAGCTGAACATCGACCGCGACAAGGCAAGCGTGCTGGGCGTGCCGATGCAGACCATCGATGACACGCTCTACGATGCGTTTGGACAGCGCCAGATCTCGACCATCTTCACCGAGCTCAACCAGTACCGCGTGGTGCTGGAAGTGGCACCGGAGTTCCGCACCAGTACCGCACTGATGGAACAGCTGGCCGTCGCCTCCAACGGCGCCGGCGCGCTGACCGGTACCAACGCCACCAGCTTCGGCCAGGTCACCTCGTCCAACTCGTCCACCGCCACCGGCATCGGCGCGCAGAACACCGGCATCACCGTCGGTGCCGGCAACATCATCCCGCTGTCGGCGCTGGCCGAAGGCAAGGTGAGCAGCGCGCCGCTGGTTGTCAGCCACCAGCAGCAGCTGCCGGCGGTGACGGTCTCGTTCAACGTGGCGCCGGGGTATTCGCTGTCCGAAGCGGTGCGTGCAATCCAGGAGACCAAGGACAGCCTGGACATGCCGACCCACCTGCATGCCGAGTTCATCGGCAAGGCCGCCGAATTCACCGGCAGCCAGACCGATGTGGTGTGGCTGCTGCTGGCCTCGCTGGTGGTGATCTACATCGTGCTGGGCGTGCTCTACGAGAGCTACATCCACCCGATCACGATCATCTCCACGCTGCCACCGGCCGGTGTCGGCGCGCTGCTGGCGCTGATGCTGTGCGGGCTGAGCCTGTCGGTGGACGGCATCGTCGGCATCGTGCTGCTGATCGGCATCGTCAAGAAGAACGGCATCATGATGGTGGACTTCGCCATCGAGGCGCGACGCGCCGGAGCCAACGCGCACGAGGCGATCCGCCGTGCCTGCCTGCTGCGCTTTCGCCCGATCATGATGACCACCGCTGCGGCCATGCTCGGTGCGCTGCCGCTGGCGCTGGGCACCGGCATCGGCTCGGAACTGCGCCGCCCGCTCGGCATCGCCATCGTCGGCGGCCTGCTGCTGTCCCAGCTGGTCACGCTGTACACCACGCCGGTGATCTACCTGTACATGGAGCGCTTCTCCGAATGGCTTGCCCGCCGCCGCGAACAGCGCGCGCTGCGCAACGGTTCGCTGCAGGAGCCGCAGGCATGATCCTCGCCCCGCTGCTGCGGGGGACCGCACGATGAACCTGTCCGGCCCCTTCATCCGCCGCCCGATCGGCACCGCGCTGCTGGCCATCGGCCTGTTCATGGTCGGCCTGATCTGCTACCTGCGCCTGGGCGTGTCGGCGCTGCCGAACATCGAGATCCCGGTGATCTTCGTGCACGCCAGCCAGTCCGGCGCCGACGCGGCGACTATGGCCTCCACGGTCACCGCGCCGCTGGAACGCCACCTTGGCCAGCTGCCGGGCATCGACCGCATGCGCTCGTCGAGCTCGGAAGGCAGCTCGCTGGTGTTCATGATCTTCCAGAGCGGCCACAACATCGATTCGGCCGCGCTGGACGTACAGACCGCGATCAACTCGGCACAGGCCGACCTGCCCTCGGGCATGGGCTCGCCGATGTACCAGAAGGCGAACCCGAACGACGACCCGGTGATTGCGATCGCGCTGACCTCGCAGACGCAGTCGGCCGACGAGCTGTACAACGTGGCCGATTCGCTGCTGGCGCAGCGCATCCGCCAGATCAGCGGCGTTGCTTCGGTCGACATCGCCGGTGCCTCGACGCCAGCGGTACGCGTGGACGTCAACCTGCGCCTGATGAACGCGCTGGGCCTGACCGCCGATGACCTGCGCAACGCCGTGCGCGCGGCCAACGTGACCTCGCCCACCGGCTTCCTCAGCGATGGCAACACCACCACCGCGATCATTGCCAACGACTCGGTGGCGCGCGCCGCCGACTTCGCCGACCTGGTGGTCAAGACGCAGGGCGATGGCCGGGTGATCCGTCTCAAGGACGTCGCCAATGTCTACGACGGCCAGCAGGACGCCTACCAGGCCGCGTGGTTCGACCACAAACCGGCGGTGGTGATGTACGTGTTCACCCGTGCCGGCGCCAACATCGTGGAGACCGTGGACCGGGTCAAGGCACAGATCCCGACCCTGCGCGACTACCTGCAGCCGGGCACCACGATGACGCCGTACTTCGACCGTACGCCGACCATCCGTTCGTCGCTGCATGAAGTGCAGATCACCCTGCTGATCAGCCTGGCGATGGTGGTGCTGACCATGGCGCTGTTCCTGCGCCGGCTGGCACCGACGCTGATCGCCGCGGTGACCGTGCCGCTGTCGCTGGCCGGTGCCGCGCTGGTGATGTACGTGATGGGCTTCACCCTGAACAACCTGAGCCTGCTGGCGCTGGTGATCGCGATCGGCTTCGTTGTCGACGACGCAATCGTGGTGATCGAGAACATCATGCGCCACCTCGACGAGGGCATGCCGCGCATGCAGGCGGCGCTGACCGGTGCACGCGAGATCGGCTTCACCATCGTCTCGATCACCGCCTCTCTGGTGGCGGTATTCATCCCGCTGCTGTTCGCCAGCGGCATGATGGGCGCGTTCTTCCGCGAGTTCACCGTCACCCTGGTGGCGGCGATCGTGGTGTCGATGATCGTCTCGCTTACGCTCACCCCGGCGCTGTGCAGCCGCTTCCTCAGCGCCCACGATCACGCTGCGCCGCCGTCGCGCTTCGGCCGCTGGCTCGATGCCGGCCACGAACGCATGCTGCGCGTCTACACCGTGTTCCTCGACTTCTCGCTGCGCCACGCGCTGCTGCTGTCGCTGACCCCGCTGATCCTGATCGGCGTCACCGTCTTCCTGTTCGGCGCGGTGAAGAAGGGCGCGTTCCCGCCGCAGGACACCGGCCTGATCTGGGGCCGTGCCAACTCCAGTGCCACCGTGTCCTTCGAGGACATGGTGGCCCGCCAGCGCCGCATCACCGACATGCTGATGGCCGACCCCGCGGTGAAGACCGTGGGCGTGCGCCTGGGCAGTGGCCGCCAGGGCTCCAGCGCACAGTTCAACATCGAGCTGAAGTCGCGCAGCGACGGCCGCCGCGAAACCACCGCGCATGCGCTGGCACGGTTGAGCGCCAAGGCCGACCGTTACCCCGACCTGCAGCTGCGCCTGCGCGCGATCCAGGATCTTCCCAGCAACGATGGCGGCGGTTCCAGCCAGGGCGCGCAGTACCGCATCTCGCTGCAGGGCAACGACCTGGCATCGCTTCAGGAATGGCTGCCAAAGCTGCAGGCGGAATTGAAGAAGAACCCGAAGCTGCGCGACGTCGGCACCGACGTGGACAACGCCGGCCTGCGCCAGAACATCGAGATCGACCGCGCCAAGGCCGCGCGCCTGGGCATCACCGTCGGCGCCATCGATGGCGCGCTGTACGGTGCGTTCGGCCAGCGCCAGATCTCCACCATCTACTCCGACATCAACCAGTACAGCGTGGTGGTCAACGCCCTGCCCTCGCAGACGGCCACACCGGCGGCGCTGGACGAGGTGTACGTGCGTGCGCGCAACGGCGACATGGTGCCGATCACCGCGGTGGCGACCCAGGTACCGGGGCTGGCGCCGTCGCAGATCACCCATGAAAACCAGTACACGACGATGGACCTGAGCTACAACCTGGCGCCGGACGTGAGCATGGGGGAGGCCAAGGCGATCATCGATGCCACGGTGGCCGGCATGCGCATGCCCGGCGACATCCGCCTGGCCGATGACGCCGGTTTCGGCTTCAACTCCGACCCCAGCGACATGCTGATCCTGGTGTTTGCCGCGATCCTGACCGTGTACCTGGTGCTGGGCATGCTCTACGAGAGCCTGATCCACCCGGTCACCATCCTGTCCACGCTGCCGGCGGCGGGCGTGGGTGCGCTGCTGGCGTTGTTCGGCACCAACACCGAGTTGTCGGTGATCTCGATGATCGCGCTGGTGCTGCTGATCGGCATCGTCAAGAAGAACGCGATCATGATGATCGACTTCGCGCTGGTGGCGCAGCGCGAGCATGGGCTGGCGCCGCGCGATGCCGCGCGCGAGGCCAGCATCGTGCGCTTCCGCCCGATCATGATGACCACGATGGTGGCGATCCTGGCGGCGGTGCCGCTGGCGATCGGCCTGGGCGAAGGGTCCGAGCTGCGGCGTCCGCTGGGCATCGCGATGATCGGCGGCCTGCTGTTCTCGCAGAGCCTGACCCTGCTCAGCACGCCGGCGCTGTACGTGATCTTCTCCTGCCTGGCCGAACGCTGGCGGGCACGTCGTGCACGCAAGCGCGAAGCGAAGCTGCTCAAGCGCGCGCAGCGGGCGTAGAAGGGCCCATCCTCGCATGGCGCGGATCGACTGAAACGGTAGCGCCGGGCCATGCCCGGCGGATGCGGATGGTGGGTGCGGACCGACGATCCGCACTCCATATTTCACGCGCACCCCGCAATAATGGAGCTCGATCCTTCCACCGAGCCTGCATGTCCGCCCGCCAATCCCGCCTCAGCCGCTTGTGGGCCCACGAGAAGGCCAGTTATGGCCTGCGGGTGTTCATCGCCCTGACGGCGGCGCTTGCCGTGTGCTGGCATCTGGACGCGCTCACGGCGCTGCCCGGCGTGTTCCTCGGCATCATCGCCAGTGCCATCGCCGAAACCGACGACAACTGGTGGGGCCGGACAAAGGCGGTACTGCTGTCGCTGCTGTGTTTCTGTATCGCTGCAGCCTCGGTGATCTGGCTGTTCCCGTGGCCGTGGATCTTCATCGGCGCGCTGGCACTGTCCACCTTCTGCCTGACCCTGCTCGGCGCACTCGGCGAGCGCTACGCATCCATCGCCCAAGCCACGGTAACGCTGGCGATCTACACCATGATCGGCCTGGAGCAGCATGGCGCTACCGATCTGCACAGCGCGCTGGACGCCGTCAGCCACCTGCTGGCGGGTGCCGTCTGGTACGGACTGCTGTCGATCCTGTGGACCACGCTGTTCGCCAACCGCCCGGTGCGCGAGCGCGTGGCGCGGCTCTACATCGAACTGGGCCGCTACCTGCAGCTGAAGGCCGCCCTGTTCGAGCCGGTGCGCGAGGCCGACCTGCAACGCCGCCAGCTCGATCTGGCCGAGCAGAACCGGCGCGTGGTCGGCGCGTTGAACGAGGCCAAGACGGCGATCCTGGCCCGCTTCGGCCGCTCCGGCCGGCCCGGGGTGAACTCCGGCCTGTACCTGCGCCTGTACTACATGGCGCAGGATTTCCACGAGCGCGCCAGCTCCTCGCACTACCCGTATGGCGCGCTGGTCGACGCCTTCTTCCACAGCGACGTGCTGTACCGCTGCCAGCGCCTGCTCGACCTGCAGGGCCAGGCCTGCGCGCGGCTGGGCGAGGCGATCCGCCTGCGCCGTCCGTTCGTGTATGGCGAAAGCAACCAGCAGGCCGGGCGCGATCTGGCCGATGCGCTGGCCTACCTGCGCGACCAGCAGCGCCCGCAGTGGCAGCGCCTGCTGGGCTCGCTGGACCTGCTGGTGCACAACCTGCGCAGCATCGAGCGCCGCCTGCTGGACGCCGAACGCTCCGAGGCCAGCCTCGACAATGTCGATACGCGCCTGCGCGACAGCAATCCGCACACCCTGCGCGAGATGGGCGTGCGCCTGCGCCAGCAGCTCACGCCCGGCTCGGTGCTGTTCCGCCATGGCTTGCGCATGGCGCTGGCACTGATCGCCGGTTTCGCGGCCATCCGGCTGTTCAACGCACAGAACGGTTCTTGGGTACTGCTGACCATCGTATTCGTGTGCCGACCCAACTTCGGTGCCACCCGCCAGCGCCTGGCGCAGCGCATCGTCGGCACCGTGGCCGGCCTCGTGCTCACCTGGGCATTGCTGCAGCTGTTCCCGCAGCTGCACGTACAGCTGCTGATCGCGCTGCTGTCGGCGCTGCTGTTCTTCTTCACCCGTACCGATCGCTACCTGGTGGCATCGGCGGCGATCACCGTGATGGCCCTGACCTGCTTCAACCTGATCGGCGATGGCTTCGTGCTGATCGTGCCGCGCATGGTCGATACGCTGCTGGGCTGCGCGATCGCCGCCGCCGCCGCGTTCCTGATCCTGCCCGACTGGCAGGGCCGCCAGCTGCATCGGGTGCTGGCGCGGGTGCTGGATACCGCCGCGCGCTACCTCGATTCGGTGCTGGGCCAGTACCGCAGCGGCATGCGCGATGACCTGGCCTATCGCATCGCCCGCCGCGACATGCACAACGCCGATGCCGCGCTGTCCACCGCGCTGTCGAACATGCTGCGTGAGCCCGGCCACGTGCGCCGCAACCTGGATGCCGGCTTCCACTTCCTGGCCCTGTCCAACACCCTGCTGGGCCACCTCTCGGCGCTTGGCGCGCACCGCGACCAGGTGGACAGCTACGCCAGTGATCCGCTGGCATTGGCGGCCGGTGATCGCGTGCGCAAGGCGCTGCAGCAGCTGGCCACCGCCCTGGCCGCACGCCAGCCAGTCGCCGAAGATGACAACGATGCTGATCGCGCGGTGGCCGCCGAGCTGGAACAGATCGATGAGGCGATGCCGCCGAAGCTGCAGCTGATACGCACGCAGATGGCGCTGGTGCTGCGGTTGCTGCCGAAAGTGCGGGCGGCGGCGAATGAGGCAGTGCGTACGCTCACCTGACAACTGCCGCCGGGCATGGCCCGGCGCTACCGGTGCTGCTTCCACGCGTGGCGTGGATCTACTGTGCCGTGCGCAACAGCGCGTTGCGCTTGGCGCTGCATCCCGATCACGTTCCCGCGCGGATACTGGGTGATCCTCTGCTCCTGGACGCCCCCATGAAGATCGAACTCGCCGGCCGCACCGCGCTGGTCACCGCATCCACCGCCGGCATCGGCCTGGCGATCGCCCAGGGTCTCGCCGCAGCGGGTGCGCGGGTCATTCTCAATGGCCGCAGCACCGACAGCGTCGAACGCGCCCGCCAGCGCGTGCTCGCCGCCGTTCCGGGTGCCGAGGTGACTGGCGTCGCCGCCGACCTCTCCGATGCAGCCGGCGTCGATACCCTGCTGGCCGGCCTGCCCAAGGTCGACATTCTGGTCAACAACGCCGGCATCTTCGGCCCCGAGGACTTCTTCGAGACCGAAGACGCCACCTGGGAGCGCTACTGGCAGACCAACGTGATGTCCGGCGTGCGCCTGTCGCGGGCGCTGCTGCCGGCGATGGTCGACGCCGGCTGGGGCCGCGTGCTGTTCATCTCCTCCGAATCGGCACGCAACATTCCCGCCGACATGATCCATTACGGGGTCAGCAAGACCGCGCAGCTGTCGCTGTCGCGCGGCCTGGCCAAGCGCGTGGCCGGCAGTGGTGTCACCGTCAATGCGGTGCTGCCCGGCCCGACCCTGTCCGATGGCTTCGCGGCAATGTTCGAAGATGAACGCCAGCGCAGTGGCAAGCCGCTGGAGCAGATCGGCCGCGAATTCGTCATGGCACACCGGCCGTCTTCGGTGATCCAGCGCACTGCCACGGTCGAGGAAGTGGCCAACATGGTGGTGTACCTGGCGTCCCCGCAGGCTTCGGCCACATCCGGTGCGGCACTGCGCGTGGATGGCGGCGTGGTCGACGATATCGTCTGAAGTTCTGCAGGTGTGCGGGCCAACGGTCCGCACCCACCGACATGGGGTCTGGGGAGATCCACGCCATGCGTGGATCGCCCCACCGCAGTCCCGACACACGGGCAGGAATGCTAGGCTGCGCCGGTCAAGGAGGTTCCATGTCCGGTCACAACCAGTTCGCCCTGCTGCGCCAGCGCCGTTTCCTGCCGTTCTTCGTCGTCCAGGCGCTGGGTGCGTTCAACGACAACGTGTACCGGCAGGCGATCATCAGCATGTTGCTGTTCATGGCCGTGCCGGAGGAAGAACTGGGGTTGTACGCCACGCTGGCACCGGCCATCTTCATCCTGCCGTACTTCCTGTTCTCGGCACTGGCCGGGCAGATCGCCGACAAGCTGGAAAAATCGCGGCTGATCGTGATCACCACCACCATGGAGATCGTGATCATGTCGCTGGCTGCTACCGGCTTCCTCACCCAGAGCCTGCCGGTGCTGCTGGTCGCCCTGTTCTGCACCGGCATGCAATCGACCCTGTTCGGCCCGGTGAAGTATTCGGTGCTGCCGTCGGTGCTCAAGCCCGAGGAACTGACCGGTGGCAACGGCCTGGTCGAGATGGGCACCTCGATGTCGATCCTGTCCGGCATGATCGTCGGCGGCCTGGTGTTCACCGTAGCCGGCAGTCATGGCACGGTGGTGGCCGCGTGCGCGATCATCGCGCTGGCGATCTGCGGCAACATCGCCGCACGGCTGATTCCCAAGGTCGATGCCGGCGATCCCAACCTGAAGATCAACTGGAACCCGCTGCCGGAATCGCTGGCAGTGCTGCGCATGGCGCGCCAACAGAAGGCCGTGCGCAATTCAATCCTGGGCGTGTCCTGGTTCTGGTTCGTCGGCACCGTGCTGACCTCGCAGCTGCCGGCCTACGCCGTAACCAACCTCGGCGGCGAGCCGATCCTGTACATCTTCGCCCTCGCCCTGTTCTCGGTCGGTACCGGGGTCGGTTCACTGCTGTGCGAAAAGCTGTCCGCGCGCACGGTGGAAATCGGGCTGGTGCCGCTGGGTGCGTTCGGCATGACCGCCTTCCTGCTCGACCTGTACTTCGCCCGCAGCGGCGAGGCGACCGCGCACGGGCTGACCGTCGGCAGCTTCCTGCAACAGCCCGGCAGCCTCCGCATCGTCATCGACCTGATCGGCATCGGCCTGTTCACCGGCATCTTCGTGGTTCCGCTGTTCGCGCTGATCCAGAGCCGTACGCCCAAAGCGCAGATGTCGCGCGTGTTCGCCGCGCTGAACATCCAGAATTCCGGCTTCATCGTGGCCGCCGCACTGCTGTCGCTGGCCGCGCACAAGCTGCTGCACTGGACCATCCCGCAGCAGTTCCTCGCGCTGGCCATCGCCAACGCGCTGGTGGCGATCTACATCTTCACCATCGTCCCCGAATTCCTGATGCGCTTCCTCAGCTGGGTGATGGTGCGCACGCTGTACCGGCTGCGGCCGCATGGCATCGAAGCCAACGTGCCCGACGAAGGCGCCGCGCTGCTGGTCTGCAACCATGTCAGCTACATGGACGCACTGATCCTGTCGGCGACGATCCCGCGCCCGGTGCGCTTCGTCATGTACTACAGGATCTTCAACATTCCGGTGATGCGCTGGATCTTCCGCACCGCCAAGGCGATCCCGATTGCCGGTGCACGCGAGGACCCGGCGCTGATGCAGCGCGCGTTCGATGAGATCGACGCCGCGCTGGCCGAAGGTGAGCTGGTCTGCATCTTCCCGGAAGGCGCACTGACCAAGGACGGCGCGATGGCCCCGTTCAAATCCGGCGTCGAGAAGATCCTCGAACGGCGTCCGGTGCCGGTGGTGCCGATGGCCCTGCGCGGCATGTGGTCGAGCATGTGGAGCCGGCGCGACAGCCGCCTGGGCCGCATGCGGGTGCCGCGCCGTTTCCGCGCCACCGTCGAAGTGGTGGCGGCACCGGCCGTGGATGGCCACACCGCCAACGCCCAAGCGCTGGAGGGCCAGGTGCGGGCCCTGCGCGGCGATCACGCCTGACGGAATCGGCCAGCCTGGCGGGTGGAGTGACCTCTCCACATACGCCAGCGTCCAGTGGCGAACACGGCATGCCGTGCGTGTAAACGCATACATGCAACGCCGGTTGCGGTAGATTACGCACCCACAGGGGGGAGGTTCGGCCGATTCACCAAGGCCGGCCACCAAGGAATGGAGTCTCGCTTTGAATCAACCACCACCGCTCAGCCGTCCGGTCTACATCCCCAACCATCTGGTCTGGGCGATCCTGACGACGCTGTTCTGCTGCCTGCCGTTGGGCGTGGTGTCGATCGTCTATGCCTCCCAGGTCGATGGCCGCCGCGCGGCCGGCGACCTGCCGGGGGCCTACAGCGCGTCGCGCAAGGCGGGCTGGTGGGCAGTGGCTTCGGCCGTGGCCCTGCCGGTCCTGTTGCTGTTGTGGTTCGGGCTGTTCGGCGGCTTGGCCGTACTGGGCGCTCTTTCCGACCAATGATTCACCACCACCACCCATCAAGGAGCTTGAACCCATGAATACCGCTACTCCGCAGGTCCCGAACAACCTGGTCTGGGCGATCCTGACCACCCTGTTCTGCTGCCTGCCGGCCGGCATCGTGTCGATCGTCTACGCCGCACAGGTCAACGGCAAGCTGGCCGCTGGCGACATCGCCGGCGCCCAGGACTCCGCCGCCAAGGCCAAGAAGTGGGCCATCTGGTCGGCCATCGCCTGGGCCGTGCTGGTCGTGCTGTACGTGCTGTTCTTCGTTGTGCTCGGCGGCATGGGCGCGATGAGCAACAGCGGCTACTGATACGCCTGGACGGATCCGGCGCCTGCGCCGGATCCGTTGTTGCATGTCCGCGCTTCCCATCCGTTCCCGACTCGCCCGCTGGGCGCCGCTGCTGGTTTCCGCCGGCCTGGCCGCAGGTGCCACGGTGGTGCTGCGCAACGTCAACCCGTATGTCGCCGGCAATCCGCTGCCGAGCTGCCCGCTGTACGCGCTGACCGGCCTGTACTGCCCGGGGTGTGGCAGCACGCGCTGCCTGTATTCCCTGGTCCACTTCGACCTGCCCGGCGCGATGGCGATGAACCCGTTGCTGGTCATCAGCCTGCCGTTCCTGTTGTTGATGCTGCTGAACATCGCCGGCATCCGCCCACGCGTGCTCGACCCGCTGATGCGGGTACTGGCCAATCCCACGTTCTGGCTCTGGGTGCTGCCCGGGTATGCGCTGCTGCGCAACCTGCCGTGGGCACCGTTTACCGCGCTGGCACCGATCTAGGATTCCAGCCAACGGCGCAGCCCCTCGTGGTGGGCGGCGTTTGTCGATCATGGGATTGGCCGGGCGGGATGGGTTTGCGGGGGACGCCGTGAATCCGTCCGTGGAGGCTTGGCCGCGGCATCCATGCCGCGGACACCCCCGCAAACCCATCCCGCCCGGCCACGGACAGTTTCCGTGTGCGCCCACCACGGAAAAGAAAAAGAAGTTCAAAAGCGGATCGCTTCGCTGCGCTCGCTCGGAGCCGAGCATGGCTCGGCTCTACAGAACGTCAGTGCACGGAAAACTGTCGAAGGCGGGGTGGGGGGGGGGGGGGGGGGGGGGGGGGGGGGGGGGGGGGGGGGGGCGCCCCCCCGCGGGGGGGGGGGGGGGGCCCGCCCCCCCCCCCCCGCGCCCCCCCCCCCCGCCCCGGGGGCCGCGCCGCCCCCCCCCCCCCCCCCCCCCCCCCCCCCCGGCCCGCCCCCGCCGCTACCGTGCATGATTCCCGCGATGACCGTTCCCGCTGCCCGCCTATCCAGCTTCTACCTGTTCTATTACGCGGCGCTGGGCGCCTTCACGCCCTACTGGAGCCTGTTCCTCACCGCGCGCGGGATGAGCGTGACCGCCATCAGCGTGATGATGGGCCTGTGGTACGCCACCCGCGTGGTCGCACCCAGTGCCTGGACCTCGCTGGCGGCCACCTCACCGCGGCCGATCCGCCTGCTGCGCGCCGGCTGCGTGCTGACCCTGATCAGCTTTGCCGCATTCCTGCTGCCCCTGCCGCAGCCGTGGATGTATCCAGCGATGATCGTGTTCTGCTTCTTCTACAACGCGGTGATGCCGCAGTTCGAGTCGATCACCCTCACCCATCTCGGCAGCGACAGCCATCGCTACGGCCTGATCCGGGTCTGGGGTTCGCTCGGCTTCATCGCCATCGTCACCCTGTTCGGCTGGCTGATCGAAGGTGACGGCACTGCCAGCCGCGCGGGGCTGCTGCCTTGGATGATGCTGCCGCTGTTCGTCCTGCTGGTTGCCTCGGCCTTCAGCAACCACTACGCACGCAACATCGGCAGGACCGGCGGCGACGCCAGCGGCTTCTGGCAGATCGTGCGGCGCCCGCCGGTGCTGGCGTTCTTCCTCGCCGCTTTCATGGAGCAGCTCTCGTTCGGCCCGTACTACACCTTCTTCTCGGTCTACATGGACCACCACGGCTATCGCACGTCCACGCTCGGCCTGCTCTGGACCATCGGCGTGGTGTTCGAAGTGGGCGTGTTCTTCACCATCGGCCGTTTCTTCCGCCGCTATGACGCCAGCTGGATGCTGCTGATCGCCCTGGTCAGCTCCTGCCTGCGCTGGGCGGTGACCGCGCTGTTCCCGGAAAACCTGCCGGTGATGCTGCTTGCGCAGACCGCGCACGCGCTGGGCTTTGCCGCGTTCTTCGCGGCGGCGATGCAGATGCTGGCGACCTACTTCCCGGGTCGCCTCAACGGCCATGGCCAGGGCCTGCTGTACGGATTCTCGTCCGGTGTCGGCGGCGTGCTGGGCGCGCTCATCGCCGGCCAATTGTGGAAGATCGACGAGGGACGCACGGCCTTCCTCGCCGGTAGCGGGTTCGCCCTGGTCGGCGCCCTGCTGTGCTTCTTCGCGCTGAGCCTGCCGTTGATCCGTGCACGCCGCAGTGCTGCGCGCGCCCGGTAACGAAAACGCCGGGCAATGCCCGGCGTTTTCATCGTGCAGCAGGTGCAGTTACCAGACCAGGTCGTCCGGTACCTGGTACTGCGGATCCGCGTAGGGATCCTCCTCGGCCGGTGCGTTCGGGTCGACCTTCAGTGCCACCGATGCGGCAAACACCGCTTCGGACTGTGCCAGCACTTCGGCGGTCACCAGCAGGTAACGGCCATTGAGCTGGACCACGCCCAGTTCACCGGCATTGAGCGCGGTCAGCTGTTCGGCGGTCACGTAGATGCGCTTGATCTTGCCGCCATACGGGAAGTGGCGGGCAATGTCTGCCGCCTCGGCATTGAGGCTCTTGTCCTTCAGCAGTTCTTCCAGCTTGGCCTTCGCCTCGCGGCGCACGCGTGCCTCTTCCTGCTTCAGGCGCTCGGTCTCGATGCGCTCTTCCTTCTCGCGCTGCGCACGGATGGCATAGGCCTTGGCCAGATCCATCTCTTCGGCGCTGCGCGGCTTGCGCGGGCCATGCAGACCCTGGCCACGCGCCGGGCCACCGGACTTGCCCGGACCGCCCGGCCCACGGCGCTCGCCAGGCTTGTGCTCGCCCCGGCCTGCGCCCTGCGGCTTTCCATTGCCAGTGCCACCCTTGCCCTGCGGGCGGCCATCACGGCGGGGGCCATCATTCTTGCGCTCGGGCTTGGGCGCGGGCTTGAAGCCCAGGCCCATCAGCTGGTCGCGGAGGGTATCGCTCATAGGATTCGGATCAGTAGTGCGGCGGCGGCGGTTCGCTCGCCGGATCGGAAGAATTCAATGCGTTGCGGACCTTGCCCAGGTCCTCCAGCAGCACGCGCAGCACGTCGGCGTTGCGCATGCCCTGCATGCGGGCATCGGCCAGCGCATCGCTCAATTCGGCAAGCGCCTGTTCCTGGAAGGACACGCGCATTTCCAGTTCGACCAGGCGCGCTTCCAGCGCCTGCTCGCGTTCGGTCGGCAGCAGGTCAGACATGCAGCGAACGCCCCCGGCCAATGCCGTAGTACGCCAGGCCGGCAGCTTCCACTTCGGCCGGATCGTACAGATTGCGCCCGTCGAACACCGCCGCGTCCTTCAGCTGCTCGCGCAGCTTCTGGAAATCGGGGCTGCGGAACTGCTTCCACTCGGTGACCACCACCAGCGCGTCGGCGCCCTGCAGCGCTTCGTCGGCACTGTTGCAGAACACCAGGTCATCGCGCTCGCCGAAGATGCGCTGCGATTCATGCATCGCTTCCGGGTCATAGGCACGCACCGTGGCACCGCCCTCCCACAGCTGTGCCAGCAGGCGACGGCTGGAGGCTTCACGCATGTCGTCGGTATTCGGCTTGAAGGCCAGGCCCCACACGGCAAACGTCCTGCCGCGCACGCCTTCGTCCTCGCCCTTGTCGTAATGACGCTGGATGAGGGCGAACAGGTGGCCCTTCTGCGCATCATTGACCGCTTCCACGGCGTTCAGCAGCTTCGGCTCAAGACCATGCTGCTGCGCGGTGCGGGCCAGCGCCTGCACGTCCTTGGGGAAGCAGGAGCCACCGTAACCGGCGCCCGGATAGATGAAGTGCCAGCCGATGCGCGGGTCCGAACCGATGCCCTGGCGGACCTGCTCGACGTCGGCACCGACACGCTCGGCGATGTTGGCGATTTCGTTCATGAACGAAATCTTGGTCGCCAGCATCGCGTTCGCCGCGTACTTGGTCAGCTCGGCCGAGCGCACGTCCATTTCCACCACGCGGTCGTGGTTGCGGTTGAACGGCGCATACAGGCGACGCATCACCGCCACCGACTCCTCGCTGGTCGCACCGATGATGATGCGGTCCGGGCGCATGCAGTCGGCGACCGCGTCGCCTTCCTTCAGGAATTCCGGGTTGGACACCACGTCGAAGGCGATGTCCGCGCCACGCGCGGCAAGTTCCTCGGCAATGGCGGCACGCACCTTGTCGGCGGTGCCCACCGGCACCGTCGACTTGTTGACCACCACGGTCGGCACGCTCATGTGCCGGCCAATGGTACGGGCCACGGCCAGTACGTACTGCAGGTCAGCGCTGCCGTCCTCGTCCGGCGGAGTACCGACGGCGATGAACAGCACCTGGCCATGCGCGATCGCGGACGCGGCATCGGTGGTGAATGCCAGCCGCGACGCGGCATGGTTGGCTTTCACCATCGGCTCCAGGCCGGGCTCATAGATCGGGATGATGCCCTGGTTGAGGCCATCCACCTTGGCCTGGTCGATATCGACGCAGACCACCTGATGACCGACGTCGGCCAGGCAGGTACCGGTCACCAGACCTACATAACCGGTACCGAAAATCGCAACGCGCATGTCCGTGCAGGCTCCGTGGTGGCTTACGGCAGGACGCCCAGCAGCTCGACGTCGAACGTCAGAGTCGCGTTCGGGCCGATCGGGCCACCCGGGGTGCCATTCTCGCCATAGGCCAGATTGCCCGGGATCCAGAAGCGGTACTTCGAACCGACCGGCATCAGCGCAACGCCCTCGGTCCAGCCCTTGATCACCTGGTCCAGGCCGAACTCGGCCGGCTGACGACCATAGGAACTGTCGAACACGGTGCCGTTGAGCAGCTTGCCTTCATAGTTCACGCGCACCTTGCTGCTCGGCAGCGGGCGCTCGCCGCTGCCCGGGCGGATGACCTGGTACTGCAGGCCCGAGGCCGTCGTCACGACGCCCGGCTGGGTCTTGTTCTTGGCCAGGAAGGCATTGCCTTCTTCGCGGTTGGTCTGCGCAGCAGCGGCGGCCTTGGCCTGCATTTCAGCCTGCTTGCTGCCCATGAAGGCCTGGATGGTGGCGGTCGCGTCAGCTTCCGTCATCTTCGGCTGACCCTTGGTCAGGCCGGTGCTGATCGCGTCAAACAGCGAGGCAACATCGATGTCGTCCTTCAGCTGCGCCAGCGACGGGCCCACCGAATAGGAACCGATCATCTGCGACACCTTGACGCGATCGACCTTCGGCGGCTGCGAACCCGGCGCCATGCCCGGCACCTGCTGGCCGCTGCGGGCCATCACGACCTGGCGCAGGGCCGCATCGGTGGCCTTGGCCTGTTCCTGGGTGATCTGCGGCTGCAGGCCTTCGAACGAACGCTCCACGGCGGTGCGCAGCGCGGCCACGTCGATCTCATCGGCGATCGGGGTGAACGACTTGGCCACGTCCAGGCCGATGGCGTAGCCGAGCTTCTGCTTCGGGGAATTCAAGGTTGCGGTCTCCTTGGCGGCTGCGGGGGCAGCCGGTTGTTGCGACAGAGCGACACCCGAAGTGCCCATCGCCAGAATCAGAACCGACGCCGCGGCGCCGCGCATTCCCATCTTCATTCGCTGCATTCCTGGAAGTGTCTGGGCGCCGACGTCGGCGCGAAAAGAGACATTGTCGCACGCATGCCGTCGATGTCGAGGCATCCGTGCCGGATATCAATGTGCGGCGGCTGCAGCCAGCGCCTTGTCGATGGCCGCGGTCAGCTGCGGATCATCCGGCGTCACCTTGCTGGCGAACTGGGCGATGACCTTGCCATCGCGGCCGACCAGGTACTTGTGGAAATTCCAGCCCGGTGCCACGCCGGTGGCCGCGGTCAACCGTTGATAGAGCGGCGTCGCCTCCGCGCCGACCACATGCACCTTCTCGAACATCGGGAACTTGACCCCGTAGGTGAGCGTGCAGAAATCCTGGATCTGCTTTTCGTCGCCCGGTTCCTGCCCCTTGAAATCATTGGAGGGGAAACCGAGCACCGCGAAACCACGGCCTGCGTAGCGCTTCTGCAGCGCCTCCAGTCCTTCGTACTGCGGCGTGTAGCCGCACTTGCTTGCGGTATTGACCACCAGCAGCACCTGGCCGTGATAGCGCTGCTGCAGGTTGACCTGCTGCTTGCTGGCCAGCGGCCGGTAGTCCAGGTCGAGCAGGTCGGCGGCCAGGGCGCTGGCGGAACCGGCGACACCGGCCACCATCAGGGCCAGCAGGGACAGGCCGCGCAGGCGGCGCGGAGTAACGGTCGACAGGGGCATCAGGAGCGGTCCGCGGTAGCCAGTCACAGGGCCCGGCCAGCAGCGGCCGGGAATCGGCCGAACTATAGCACCGGGCTTCGATGACCCAGATGGCAGGGCGCGGACCAGGCTTTGCGCGGCGTGGCGACTGCGCCCTTCGCCGATCTTCGTTGGCAAAGTGATGACATGGTATGGACATCGCTGAATGGAAGGTCGGCCTGAACCGGCCAATGCGACAATTTTATTTCCCTTTAGAATCAATTGAATAAGGTGATATTTCAACGATCTGACCGCCCCTGCCATCAGTTGGGGCCGGCAGGGGGTTGCACATGGGCGTGCCGGTGTTATAGTTGCATACAACACCAGTCACCTGAGACAGGGGGAAGCCATGAACATCCGGATCCGTCGCAACCTCGCCGCACCCGCGGCCGCTGCCGTTTCGACCCTGATCGTGCTGGCCTGGTTGGCCGCGCCCAGCCTCCCCGACTCCGCTGACAGTGCGCAGGACGCGACCGCCTCGCCGGCCGGGAACGCCACTTCCCCCTCCCCCCCTCCCCCGCGTCGGCTGCACAGCTCCCTGTCCATGCCGTATTTCTCGTTCGCCCAGCCGCTGACCCCACGGAGCTGAATATGAGCGACATCCAGTGGAGCGACGGCGCTCCCATCTACCGTCAGTTGAAGGAGCGCGTGATCGCCATGATGCTCGACGGAATCCTCAAGCCGGGCGATGCCCTGCCTTCGGTGCGCCAGGTGGCCGCCGATTACCAACTGAACCCCATCACCGTTTCGCGTGCTTACCAGGAACTGGCCGACGAAGGCCTGGTCGAGAAGCGCCGCGGGCTGGGCATGTTCATGACCGAGCAGGCCGCCACGCAGCTGCGCAGCAGCGAGCGCGAGCGCTTCCTCAATGAAGAATGGCCGGCCGTGCTGGAGCGCATCCAGCGCCTGGGCCTGAGCCTCGACGAATTGCTGCCCCAGGGGAAAGTCTGATGAATAGCACCGCAAGCGAATCGGTCATCACCGCCCGCGGCCTGCGCAAGGCCTACAAGTCCACCGTTGCCCTCGACAATGCCAGCTTCAGCATTCCGAGCGGGCGCATCGTCGGCCTGATCGGCCCCAACGGTGCCGGCAAGACCACGGCATTGAAGGCACTGCTCGGCCTGACCTCGGTGGAGGGTGAGCTGAGCGTGCTTGGCCGCGATCCACGGCTGCACCGCGACGAACTGATGAATGACATCTGCTTCATCGCCGACGTTGCCGTGCTGCCGCGCTGGCTGAAGGTGCGCGAGGCGATCGACTTCGTCGCCGGCGTGCACCCGCGTTTCGACCGCGCCCGCTGCGAGCGTTTCCTGGCCAACACCAAGCTGCAACCGAAGCAGCGCGTGCGCGAACTGTCCAAGGGCATGATCGTGCAGCTGCACCTGGCGCTGGTGATGGCCATCGATGCCCGCATCCTGGTGCTGGACGAGCCTACCCTGGGCCTGGACATCCTGTACCGCAAGGAGTTCTACCAGCGCCTGCTGGAGGACTACTTCGACGAGCAGAAGACCATCATCGTCACCACCCACCAGGTGGAAGAGATCGAGCACATCCTCAGCGACGTCATGTTCATCCGCGACGGCCGCATCGTGCTCGACGCGGAAATGGACGAAGTCGGCCAGCGCTACACCGAACTGCTGGTCAACGCCGACCAGCTGGAGACCGCACGCGCCCTGAAGCCGATCGACGAACGCAGCCTGGCGTTCGGCAAGACCGTGATGCTGTTCGACGGCGTACCGCGCGCCCAGCTTTCCACTCTTGGCGAGACCCGCAGCCCGGGCCTGGCCGACCTGTTCGTCGCCGTCATGAAGGGGACCTACGCATGAATGCCGTCAACCACCCCGTCAGCCCCCTCGGCACCCTGCGCTGGCTGCTCAAGCGCGAGTACTGGGAAAACCGCGGCGGTTTCCTGTATGCCCCGCTGATCGCCGGCCTGATCTCGCTGGTGATGAGTACTGTCGGCATCGCCTTCGGCCTGTTCGCTCTGAACCGCGCGGCGCGCAACGGCGCACTGCATGTCGATGGCGAAAGCGTGAACGTCAATGGCCTGGACCTGGCCCTGCTGACCCGCAACATCGACAGCAAGGACCTTGCCGACCTTGGCAACGGCCTCGACCTGACCCTGGTGCTCAGCTCGGCCTGGCCGTTCCTGGTGCTGGCCTTCGTGGTGTTCTTCTATTGCCTGGGCGCCCTGTACGACGACCGCCGCGACCGCAGCATCCTGTTCTGGAAGTCGTTGCCGCTGTCGGACACCCAGACCGTGCTGTCCAAGCTGATCAGCGCACTGATCGTGGCGCCGCTGATCGCGGTGGTCGCCGGCATCATCACCATGTTCGGCTTCATGCTGATCATCAGCATCGTCGCGCTGATGCACGGCGGCAGCCCGATGGCGCTGATCTGGGGGCCCGCCAGCCCGTTGACCCTGGCCGCTGGCCACCTGAGCTGGATTCCGGTTTACGCCCTGTGGGCCCTGCCTACTGCAGGCTGGCTGCTGCTGTGCTCGGCCTGGGCCAAGAGCAAGCCGTTCCTGTGGGCGGTGATGCTGCCGCTGTTTGCCGGCGTCATCGTCAGCACCACCAAGATCATGCCGCTGTTCGGCCTGACCACCGGCTGGTTCTGGCAGAACATCGTCGGCCGCCTGCTGCTGGGCGGCGTGCCCGGCATGGACCTGCTGTATCGCCTCGGCGCCGGTGAAGGGTCGCGCCGCGACCTGGACTCGGTGGTCAGCCTGATGTCTCCCGCCTCGCAGCTGAAGTCGCTGGCGATGCCGGAACTGTGGATCGGTGCGGCCGTCGGTGCAGTGTTCATCTTCCTCGCCATCCGCCTGCGCAAGCGCGCCGGCGAGATCTGATTCCATCCACCCGGAGGCACCACCCATGCGTTCCCTGCTCGCCTGTTCCGCGTTGTTGCTGTTGCCGCTGTCGGCACTCGCTGCCGATGCCCCGAACTGCAAGTTCACTGCTGCGCGCACGTTGAAGCTGGATACGGCCGGTGCCAGGGCGGTGGTGATCGAGGTGAACCAGCACGACCTGAAGGTCGTCGCCAGCAAGGGCGGTGGCCAGCTGGATGGCCGCGCCTGCGCCTCCAGCCAGGAATGGCTGGACCAGCTGGTGCTGGACCAGCGCAGGGAAGGCGACAAGCTGGTCGTCAGCCTGCGCCGCGACGGCCGCCACAGTGGCATCAGCCTGGGCAACAGCTACGCCTGGCTGGACATCCACGGCAGCGTGCCGGACAACCTGCCGCTGCAGCTCAAGGTCGGCTCCGGCGATGCCAGCGTGGAGAACGCACAGTCGCTGAGCGTGGATGTCGGTTCCGGTGATGCGGTCGCCCGCGGTACGCGCGGCAGCATCCACGCCGCGGTGGGCTCGGGCGACCTGAACATCGACGGCGGCAGTTCGCTGAACCTGCTGTCGCTGGGTTCGGGCGACGTCAATGCCCACAACATCGGCGGCGACGCCGTAACCGGCACGGTCGGTTCGGGTGACCTGAAGATCACCGATGTGCGTGGCAACGCGCGCCTGGACACGGTCGGCTCGGGCGACATCGAGTTCAAGCGCGTGCAGGGCAGCGTCGAAGTCGGCGTGGTCGGCTCCGGTGGCGTCGACCTGGCCGACATCGGCGGCAACGTGCATGTGCGCAGCCACGGCTCGGGCGACATCCAGGTGGACGGCGTACGCGGCAGCCTGACCGTCGATCACAGCGGCAGCGGCGATGTCGAACACCGCAACGTCAGCGGCCGGGTCACCCTGCCGCGCAGCAAGTAATCCTCTTCCAGACACGTCCAGGGGAACATCATGAATCTGTTGCGCCTGCTGCCCGCCACCCTGCTGTGCCTGCCGCTGATCGCCTGCGGCGGCACGTCCTCCGCCCCCGACAAGACCGTCGGCAAGAGCGTCGCCGAAGCCACCAGCGGCGTCGGCCAGACCGTCAAGGAAGCCATGGACGATGCCCGCAAGGACATCGCCCAGGGCAACATCAAGATCTCGGCCGACCAGCAGCCGCGTGCGGAGATCACGCCCGACGGCCGCCTGCTGATCGCCGGCAAGGAGGTCGCGGCCAACGACACCCAGCGCCGCCACCTGCAGGAGTACCGCGGCCACGTGGTTGCCGTTGCGATGGCGGGCATGGACGTCGGCCTGGCCGGTGCCAAGCTCGGTGCCAATGCGGCCGGCGAAGCGCTGAAGGGCATCTTCAGCGGCGACAGTGAAGGCGTGGAGAAGCGCATCAACGCCGAAGCCGCCAAGATCGAGGTCCAGGCCAAGCGCATCTGTGATCGCCTGCCGGCGATGCTGGCCAGCCAGCAGGCACTGGCGCGCGAGCTGCCGGCGTTCAAGCCCTACGCGACCATGGACCAGAGCGACGTGGACGACTGCGGCAAGAACAACTCGGTCACGTTCTCCAACTGAGACAAATCGACGCACCCGACCGGCAGCGGCTTTCCGTTGCCGGTCCGGCTGCGTCGGCAGGCTTACAATGGGGGCCCCGGATGCCCCCGAACCGAACGCCATGAAGAAGTTGTTCCTGCTGCTGGCCGCCCTGCTCTGCCTGGGCCTGGTCGGCTGCGACAAGGATTACCGCAACCACCGCGCCGAGCGCGGCAAGCCCAAGATTTCCGTCAGCGAAGGCATGGTGACCGTGCGCCGCCCGCCCGCACCGAACATCATCATCCTCGGCGATGGAACGATGAAGGTGGACGAGATCCAGATTCCGCTGGACGACGGACAGAAGCAGATGCTGCAGACGATGTTCGGCAAGCTGCAGGTGCTGCGCCAGAACACGCTGGTGGCTGCACCGGCCGACCCGAACATGCAGCCGGTGAAGATCCAGCCGCCGGAGGGCATGGAGGTGATCCCGGCCGACCTGATCCAGCGCATCCCCGAGTTCAAGGATTACACCGACACTTTCGGCAACATCGTCGCCGACCGTCGCTGAAGCAGGAACGCCGCCCAAGGGCGGCGTTTCCTTTTGTAGAGCCGAGCCCATGCTCGGCTCAGGTTCCAGGCAGTAGCCGAGCATGGGCTCGGCTCTACAACCGGCAGATCAACCGCCAGCGCCACCACCACCGGCCTGGATGCCGCCAGCGGTCAGCGCAGTCGGGTCCAGCAGGCGACGCAGTTCGGCCTCGTCCAGGCCGCTGTCTTCCAGCGCCACATCCAGCACCGGGCGCTGTTCCTTGTAGGCGCGCTTGGCAATCGCCGCGGCCTTCTCGTAGCCGATGATCGGGTTCAGCGCGGTGACCAGGATCGGGTTGCGCGCCAGCGCCTCAGCCACGCGGTCCTCGCGCACCTTCAGGCCGGCGATGGCACTGTCGGCCAGCAGGGTGGACACATTGGCCAGCAGGCCGATGCCATCGAGCAGGTTCACCGCGATCAGCGGCAGGGTGACGTTGAGCTGGAAGTTACCGGTCTGACCGGCCACGGTGATCGCGGTGTGGTGGCCGATCACCTGCGCACAGGCCATCACGGTCGCTTCCGGAATCACCGGGTTGACCTTGCCCGGCATGATCGAGCTGCCCGGCTGCAGTGCCGGCAGTTCGATCTCGCCCAGCCCGGCCAGCGGACCGGCATTCATCCAGCGAAGATCATTCGCGATCTTGATCAGGGCCACGGCCAGTGCATTGAGCTGGCCGGACAGCTCCACCGCGTCATCCTGCGCCGCCAGCCCTTCGAACTTGTTCTCGGCACTGTCGAACTTGACCGAGGTCTGCTGCTTGAGCGCCTTGGCCACCTGCGCGCCGAAACGCGGGTCGGCGTTGATGCCGGTGCCGATGGCGGTGCCACCCAGCGGCAGGCGGCGCACGCGCTTGAGGCTGTCCTCGATGCGCTCCTGCGCCGAGGCCAGCTGTGCCGACCACGCGCCGAATTCCTGCTCGAAGGTCAGCGGCATCGCATCCATCAGGTGGGTGCGACCGGTCTTGACCACCTTGCGCAGGCTGCGGCCCTTCTTGTCCAGGGTCTTGCGCAGGTGCACCAGCGCCGGCAGCAGCTGTTCGTGCGTGGCCAGCACCGCCGACACGCGCAGCGCGGTCGGGATCACGTCGTTGGAGCTCTGCCCCTGGTTGACGTGGTCGTTGGGGTGCACCACGGTCTTGCCTGCCTTGCCGGCACGGTTGGCCAGGGTGGCGATGACCTCGTTGGCATTCATGTTCGACGACGTGCCCGAGCCGGTCTGGTAGACGTCGATCGGGAAATGCGCGTCCCAGTCACCGGCAGCCACTTCGGCGGCGGCGGTCTGGATGGCCTTGGCCACGGTCCTGGGCAGGTGGCCCAGCTCGGCATTGACGCCGGCAGCGGCGCCCTTGACCAGGCCCAGCGCGCGGATGAAACCGCGCGGCATGCGCTGGCCCGAGACCGGGAAATTCTGCACGGCACGCTGGGTCTGCGCGCCCCACAGGGCATCGGCAGGCACCTGCAGCTCGCCCATGCTGTCGTGTTCGATCCGGAACCCGGTGGTTCCACCCTTGCTTGCAGCTTTGCTCATTGCATCGACTCCGCACTACTTCAGTTGGGGAAAGGGAAGCGGCGGCTGGCAGGGTGTCGCTTCCCGGGCTGGCGGCTGCGACAACGATACTCCGTTGCCTGCAGGGTGGGATGACGAGTACGGGCCAGATCGTTTCATCCGCAGGGCCCTTGTGCGTAGAGCCGAGCCCATGCTCGGCTGTTTCGGGCAATCCGGTGCCCACGGGGCAGCCGAGCGTGGGCTCGGCTCTACAGGGCACGCCCGCCCGGCACGTCGTAGAATATCGGCCCCGCCGCTCGTCCCCGCCCTGCCGACATGTCCGATTCCGCCCTGCTCGCCCTGTCCCCGCTCGATGGCCGTTACGCCGGCAAGGTCGACGCCCTGCGCCCGATCTTCTCCGAATACGGCCTGATCAAGGCCCGCATCGTGGTCGAGGTGGAATGGCTGCTGGCCCTGGCCACCGAACCGGGCATCGTCGAGCTGGCGCCGTTCTCCGACGCCGCCATCGCCCGCCTGCGCGCCCTGGCCGCCAACTTCAGCCCGGCCCAGGCCGCGCGCGTGAAGGAGATCGAGCGCACCACCAACCATGACGTCAAGGCGGTGGAGTACTTCATCAAGGAACAGCTGAAGGACGACGCCGAGCTGGCACCGGCGCTGGAATTCGTGCACTTCGCCTGCACCAGCGAAGACATCAACAACCTCAGCTACGGCCTGATGCTGGAACAGGCCCGCCGCGAGGTGCTGCTGCCGACCCTGGACGGCATTGCCACCACCCTGCGCACCCTGGCCCACGCCCAGGCCGGCCAGCCGATGCTGTCGCGCACCCACGGCCAGACCGCCTCGCCGACCACCCTGGGCAAGGAGCTGGCCAACGTGGTCGCCCGTCTGGAGCGCCAGCGCAGGCAGATCGCCGCAGTCGAGCTGACCGGCAAGATCAACGGCGCGGTCGGCAACTACAACGCCCACATCGCCAGCTACCCGGACGTGGACTGGCCGGCCTTCGCCGAGCGCTTCGTGACCGGCCTGGGCCTGGTGTTCAATCCGTACACCACGCAGATCGAGCCGCACGACAACGTCGCCGAGATCGGCGATGCCGCGCGCCGCGCCAACATCATCCTGATCGACCTGGCCCGCGACATCTGGGGCTACATCTCACTGGGCTACTTCAAGCAGCGCCTGAAGGAAGGCGAAGTCGGCTCGTCGACGATGCCGCACAAGGTCAATCCGATCGATTTCGAGAATGCCGAAGGCAACTTCGGCATCGCCAATGCGCTGTTCGAGCACTTCAGCGCGAAGCTGCCGATCAGCCGCTGGCAGCGTGACCTGACCGATTCCACCGTGCTGCGCGCACTGGGCACCGCGTTCGGCCACAGCCAGGTGGCGCTGGATTCGCTGGCCAAGGGCCTGGGCAAGCTGGAAGTGAACCCGCAGCGCCTGGACGCCGATCTGGATGCGGCCTGGGAAGTGCTGGCCGAAGCCGTGCAGACGGTGATGCGCCGCCACGGCCTGCCGAACCCGTACGAGCAGCTGAAGGCGCTGACCCGTGGCCAGGGCATCACGGCCGAGTCGATGCGTGCGTTCGTGCAGGGGCTGGAGCTGCCGGCGGAGGCGAAGCAACGACTGCTGGAGATGACCCCGGGCAGCTACACCGGCCTGGCCGAGTCGCTGGCGAAGAAGATCTAAAGGGTTTCCTTTGCGGCGGCGGCCGCGGGCGCTGCCTGCGGCAGGCAACTGCAACGGCAACGTCAAAGGCGGCTCTGGGTTATTGCCTCGCTTGGCGGGGCGGGTTGGGTTCGCGGGACACGCCGTAAACCCATCCCTGGGGGCTCGATGGCGCCATCCATGGCGCCAACGGTCCCGCGAACCCAACCCGCCC
>NZ_JAWIRW010000005.1:174862-175339 GCF_036319985.1 Stenotrophomonas sp. SMYL89
GGGGCCCGCGCCCCCCCCCCCCCCCCCGGCGGGGGGCCCCCGCGCCCCCCCCCCCGCCCCCCCCCCCCCCCCCCACCCCCCCCCGCCCCACCTCTGACAGATTCCCGGTGACGGATGAGTAGATCCACGCCATGCGTGGATGACGTTATCGGGGCGGAATTGAGAGGGACGCGGCTTCGCCGCGTCCCTCCTTGTTTGTGGGGGGTTTGTAGAGCCGAGCCCATGCTCGGCTGCTTTTCGCAGGGGCAACAGCAAGCCGAGCGTGGGCTCGGCTCTACAAGGGCGTGAGCAAGCGCAGCGCGCGACCCGCCGTTGCCTTTGATTTTCTTCTTCCATTCCGTGGCGGGCCGCGCAGGAAACTGTCAGGGGCCGGGGGGGGGGGGGGGGGGGGGGGGGGGGGGGGGGGGGGGGGGGGGGGGGGGGGGGGGGGGGGGGGGCGGGGGGGGGCGGGGGGGGGCCCCCCCCCCCCCCCCGCCC
>NZ_JAWIRW010000005.1:175349-216536 GCF_036319985.1 Stenotrophomonas sp. SMYL89
GGGCTGCGCGGGGGCGTGAGCCGCATGGATGCGGCGATCGAGCTTACATGGACGTACTTGCAGCGTCCCCCGCGCAGCCCACCCGCCCGGCCAAGCGCGGCTTTTGCTTGTGAACCCACCCCGCCACGAGGGGCTCCGCCGTTGGCCGGAACCCCGCGACAAACCACCACACGTGCGCAATCCCAGCGAACGTCGGACAATGGAGGCCTTGGCGGCCCGCCGCGCCGCCCCTCCCGCTTTCCGCTGCAAGGATTCCCCCATGGCCGCCCGCAAGTCCTCCGCTCCGCTCATCGAAGTTACCGCCCGCCGCGGCCAACCGCTGGGCATGTCCCCGGCCGTGTTCCTGCGCGATTTCTGGCAGAAACGCCCGCTGCTGATCCGCAACGCCTTCCCGGACTTCCAGACCCCGGTGCAGCCGGAAGACCTGGCCGGACTGGCCTGCGAGGAGGGCGTGCTGGCGCGCCTGATCGAACACGACAAGGCCCAGGACAGCTGGCGCGTGCGCAGCGGCCCGTTCCAGGAAGACATCTTCCCCGCCCTGCCCGACCACGACTGGACCCTGCTGGTGCAGGACGTGGACAAGTGGGACAAGGACGTGCGCGCCCTGATCGAACACTTCAGCTTCCTGCCGCGCTGGCGCATGGATGACGTGATGATCAGCTTCGCCGCCACCGGTGGCTCGGTCGGTGCCCATGTCGACCAGTACGACGTGTTCCTGCTGCAGGCCCATGGCCACCGCCGCTGGCAGATCGATGCCAGCGAATCGATCAAGGGCAAGCAGCCGCCGCTGGGCTTCCGCCCGGACGTGGAACTGAAGCTGCTGAAGGTGTTCAAGCCGACCCACGACTGGGTGCTGGCGCCGGGCGACATGCTGTACCTGCCGCCGAACGTGCCGCACCACGGTGTCGCCGAAGATCCGTGCCTGACCTTCTCGTTCGGCATGCGCGCACCGGCCTCGGCCGAGCTGATCAGCGACTACCTGGACACCCTGATCGCCGATGCCGACGAGAACATCCGCTACCAGGATGCCGACCTGAAGGTGCCGGCCGACCCGAACGAAATCGACACGGTGGCGATGGCGCGCGTGATCACTGCGCTCAACGCCATCCGCATGAACGACCCGGACAAGCTGGGCGACTGGTTCGGCCGCTTCATCACCACCTACCGCGCTGCCGGTGAGGTGATGGCGCATCAGGCCGCACCGGCACAGGAGGAAGTCGTCGAAGCACTGGCGTCCGGCCTGCTGCTGCAGCGCCACCCGTGGGCGCGCCTGGCCTGGCGCCGGGCCAAGCGTGGCGCCAGCCTGTATGTCAGCGGCCAGGATTTCGCGCTGCCGGTGAAGGACGCACAGCGCCTGGCCGGTGCCGAGCAGCTCGACGCCGCCGCCTATCGCGGCCTGTCCGACAAGGGCCGCGCGGTGGTCCAGCAGCTGCTGGTCGGTGGTGTGTTCCAGCTGATCGATCCGAACGAGACGTATGACGCTGAAGACGAGGACGACGGCGAGGACGCCGTGGTGCTCGGCGAAGTGGTCGAGTGCCGTGACCGTGTCGACGCGATCGACGCCGATGCGGTATCCGACGATGTCCACACCGTGACCGTGCACGACGACGGCATCGAGGTCATCGTCAACTTCGAAGACCACGACGAAGACGACAGCGACGACGGCCGCGCCTGAGCCTTGCCATGATCCGGGTCCAGCAGGTCAGCCACGCCGACGCCCACTTCGCCATCCACGAGGTACGCCAGCGCGTCTTCGTGCAGGAACAGGGCATCGCCGCCGAGTTGGAACGCGATGCGTTGGACCCGGTCAGCGCCCACGTGCTGGCGCTGGACACCGACGGCGAACCGATCGGCACCGGCCGGCTGGCCCCGGATGGTCGCATCGGCCGCATGGCGGTGCTGGCCAGCCATCGCAGCCGCGGCGTCGGTGAAGCCCTGCTGGAGGCGCTGGTCGAGGCCGGGCGCCGGCTCGGCCTGGACGAGCTGCACCTGCACGCGCAGCTGCCGGCGCGTGATTTCTACGCCCGCCAGGGCTTCCTGCCGGAGGGCGGGGTGTTCGACGAGGCCGGCATCGGCCACCAGCAGATGCGTCGCCGACTGGGCGCGGCCAGCGCCATCGACGACCGCGCCGAGGCGGTGGCGATCACCACGGCCATCATCCACCGCGCCCGTCGCCAGCTGTGGCTGCACAGCCGCCAGCTGGACCCCGGCCTGCTGGACGCGCCGCCGGTACAGGCCGCCCTGCGCCGCTTCGTCACCGCCCGCCACGACAAGCTGCTGCGGGTGATCGTGCACGATGCAGCGGCGATCGCCTCCGCCGATGCACCGCTGCTGGCCTTGGCCCAGCGCCTGCCCAGTGTGATCCAGTTCCGCGAGGTCACCGACCGGGTCGACCGTGCGCTGGCCTCGGCCTGCCTGCTCAACGATGCAGGCGACTTCTACTTTCGTCTGATCGGTCATCGCCTCGACGGCGAGGCCGGCATTGCGCTGCCTGCACGTTCGCAGCCGTTCGAGCAGCAATTGCAGCGCGTCTGGGACCGTTCGCGCGATTGCAGCGAACTGCGTGCGCTCGGCATCTGAGCGGGTACCGCCCACTCAACCTGTCTGGAAGCGGCACCGGGGGACCCGGGATGCCCGTTTTGGTGCCCCTTCCTGTCCGGATGGGGGTACAATTTGGCTGTTTGAACGCGCCCGCGCAGGGCTATTCATCTTCCTGCCGGGTCCTTCTGAAGCCATACCCCACAAAGCGAATCAACACCCTCCATCGTGGACAATCAACTGAAGCAGTTTGCGCAATCTTCGCAGCTCGCCGGCGGCAACGCCTCCTATGTCGAGGACCTGTACGAGCAGTACCTGGTCTCCCCGGACAGTGTCGATCCCAAATGGAAGACCTACTTCGACGGCTTCAAGGGCCGCGAAGCAGGCGACATTCCGCACTCGGCCGTCATCTCCCACATTGCGGACGCGGCCAAGGAAGCGCTGAAGGCCGGCACCGGCAACGGTGCGGGCGACGAGCGTGAACGCAATGTCGGTCGTCTGATCACCGCCTACCGCTCGCGCGGCCACCTGGACGCCCGCCTGGACCCGCTGGGCCTGGCCGCGCCGGTCAACACCCCGGACCTGGGCCTGCCGTTCCACAGCCTGTCCGATGGCGACCTCAACACCGAGTTCAGCACCGGCGGCGTCGGCGGCCAGCCGCGCATGAAGCTGCGCGACCTGCTGGCACGCCTGAAGGCGACCTACACCGGCTCGATCGGTGCGGAGTTCATGCACATCTCCGAGGTCGAGCAGCGCCAGTGGATCTACAAGAAGCTGGAAGCGGCCGGTGGCAACTACCAGCTGGACGCTGACACCCAGCGCCGCACCCTGGAGCGCCTGACTGCGGCCGAAGGCCTGGAGCGCTACCTGCACACCAAGTACGTCGGCCAGAAGCGCTTCTCGCTGGAAGGCGGCGACTCGCTGATCCCGATGATGGACACCATCATCCGCAGCGCCGGCAAGGATGGCGTCAAGGACGTGGTGATCGGCATGGCCCATCGCGGCCGCCTGAATGTGCTGGTCAACACCCTGGGCAAGAACCCGCGCAAGCTGTTCGACGAGTTCGAAGGCAAGTTCGAGCACGACGAGCACGCCTCGGCCGGCGACGTGAAGTACCACATGGGCTTCTCGGCCGATGTGGCTACCGACGGTGGCCCGGTGCACCTGGCGCTGGCGTTCAACCCGTCGCACCTGGAAATCGCCGACCCGGTCGTGGCCGGTTCCGTGCGTTCGCGCCAGGAGCGCCGCAAGGACACTGCCCGCAAGCAGGTCATGCCGATCCTGATCCACGGCGACGCGGCCTTCTCCGGCCAGGGCGTGGTCATGGAGCTGTTCCAGATGTCGCAGGCCCGCGGCTTCGCCGTCGGCGGCACCGTGCACATCGTGGTCAACAACCAGGTCGGTTTCACCACTTCCAACCCGCTGGATACGCGCTCCACGCGCTATGCCACCGACGTGGCGAAGATGATCGCCGCCCCGGTGCTTCACGTGAACGGTGATGATCCGGAAGCCGTCGTGTTCGCCGCGCAGCTGGCCTTCGAGTTCCGCCAGAAGTTCGCCAAGGACGTGGTCATCGATCTGATGTGCTACCGCCGTTGGGGCCACAACGAGGCCGACGAGCCGGCGATCACCCAGCCGCTGATGTACCAGGTGATCCGCAAGCACGCCACCACCCGCGAGATGTACGCCGAGCAGCTGGAAAAGGCAGGCGTGATCGCCGCCGGCGCCGGCAAGGCGATGGTCGATGCCTACCGCGAGAAGCTGGATGCCGGTGAAGTGACCACCGAGCTGGCCAAGGTCGAGAAGACCCCGCCGACGAGCCCGCTGTTCGTCGATTGGCCGAAGCTGCTGGAAGGCAAGCTGTCCGATCCGATCTCGACCAAGGTCGAGAAGAACAAGCTGGTCGAGCTGGCCAAGCTGATCAACACCATTCCCGAAGACGTGCAGCTGCACTCGCGCGTGGCCAAGGTCTACGACGACCGCCGCAAGATGGCTGCCGGCGAGATCCCGGGCGACTGGGGCTTTGCCGAGAACCTGGCCTACGCCACCCTGCTCGACGAGGGCAACGCACTGCGCCTGGTCGGCCAGGACGTGGGCCGCGGTACGTTCACCCACCGCCACGCGATCCTGCACGACCAGAAGACCGACAACTACTACATGCCGCTGCGGCAGCTGGTGGATTCGCCGGAGAAGGCCACCGTCATCGATTCGCTGCTGAGCGAAGAAGCGGTGATGGCCTACGAGTACGGTTTCTCCACCACCGATCCGAACACGCTGTGCATCTGGGAAGGCCAGTTCGGCGACTTCGCCAACGGCGCCCAGGTGGTGATCGACCAGTTCATCGCCGCCGGTGAAGCCAAGTGGGGCCGCATTTCCGGCCTGACCCTGCTGCTGCCGCATGGCTATGAAGGGCAAGGCCCGGAACACAGCTCGGCGCGCCTGGAGCGCTTCCTGCAGCTGTGCGCGCTGGAGAACATGCTGGTGGTCGTGCCGTCGACCCCGGCGCAGGCCTTCCACATGCTGCGTCGCCAGCTGCACATGACCACCCGCAAGCCGCTGGTGGTGATGTCGCCGAAGTCGCTGCTGCGCCACAAGCTGGCCGTGTCGACCCTGGACGAACTGGCCAACGGCGAGTTCCAGCACCTGATCGGCGACGCCAACGCGGACGCCAAGAAGGTCAAGCGCGTGGTGCTGTGCTCGGGCAAGGTCTACTACGACCTGCTGGAAGACCAGACCAAGCGTGGCCAGGACGACGTGGCGATCATCCGCGTGGAGCAGCTGTATCCGTTCCCGCGTGCGCTGCTGGCTGCCGAACTGAAGAAGTACGGCAAGGCCACCGACGTGGTGTGGACGCAGGAAGAACCGCAGAACCAGGGTGCGTGGTACCAGATCCGCCACCACCTGCAGTTCTGCCTGGCCGATGGCCAGAACCTGCACTACGCCGGTCGCGCACGTTCGGCTTCGCCGGCTGCCGGTCACATGGCTGACCACGTCCGCGAACAGCAGCAGCTGGTCGCCGACGCACTGGTCAACCCGTTCAACGACACGTTCGCTGAATAATCCTCCCCTATTTAGAAGACAAACCAGGAAGCTCCCGCAATGGCCACCGAAGTCAAAGCCCCGGTACTGCCCGAATCCGTCGCCGACGGCACCATCGCCACCTGGCACAAGAAGGTGGGCGACGCCGTCAAGCGCGACGAAAACCTGCTTGACCTGGAAACCGACAAGGTCGTCCTGGAAGTGCCGTCGCCGGTCGACGGCGTGCTCAAGGAAATCAAGTTCGCCGAAGGCTCGACCGTGACCTCCAGCCAGGTCGTGGCGATCATCGAAGAAGGCGCCGTGGCTGCTGCCCCGGCTCCGGCTGCTGAAGCCGCTCCGGCAGCAGCCGCTGCCCCGGCCGCTGCTGCTCCGGCGGCTGCCGCCGCTCCGGCCCCGGCTGCCAAGTCGGCTGCCGATGCCCTGCCGCCGGGCGCCCGCTTCACCGCCATCACCGAAGGTGTGAACCCGGCCGACGTCGACGGCACCGGCCGTCGCGGCGCGGTCACCAAGGAAGACATCGTCAACTTCGCTCGCAATGGCGGCGCCGGCAAGGCCGGTGGCGCACGTCCGGAAGAACGCGTGCCGATGACCCGCATCCGCAAGCGCATCGCCGAGCGCCTGATGGAGTCGAAGAACTCCACTGCCATGCTGACCACCTTCAACGAAGTCGACCTGTCCAAGGTGTCGGCGGCGCGCAAGGAACTGCAGGACGAGTTCGTCAAGGCCCACGGCATCAAGCTGGGCTTCATGAGCTTCTTCGTGAAGGCCGCGGCCAATGCGCTGCAGCGCTTCCCGCTGGTCAACGCCTCGATCGACGGCGACGACATCATCTACCACGGCTACTCGGACATCTCGATCGCCGTGTCGACCGAGAAGGGCCTGGTCACCCCGGTCCTGCGCAACGTCGAGCGCATGTCGTTCGCCGACATCGAGAAGACCATCGCCGACTACGCCAAGAAGGCGCGTGACGGCAAGCTGGGCCTGGATGAACTGCAGGGCGGCACCTTCACCGTGACCAACGGCGGCACCTTCGGTTCGCTGCTGTCGACCCCGATCATCAACCCGCCGCAGAGCGCCATCCTGGGCATGCACGCCATCAAGGAGCGTCCGATCGCCCAGAACGGCCAGGTCGTGATCGCGCCGATGATGTACCTGGCGCTGTCGTACGACCACCGCATCATCGACGGCAAGGATTCGGTGCAGTTCCTGGTGGACATCAAGAACCAGCTGGAAAACCCGGGCCGCATGCTGTTCGGCCTGTAAGAAACCTCCCGCCCCTCCGCGCCTGCGCGGAGGGGTTCTGGTAATGCATCAAGGAATAATTCAATGGCTGAACAATTCGACGTCGTCGTCATCGGTGCCGGCCCGGCCGGTTACCACGCTGCCATCCGCGCGGCCCAGCTGGGCCTGAAGACCGCCTGCATCGACGCAGCGCTGGGCAAGGACGGCAAGCCGGCCCTCGGCGGCACCTGCCTGCGCGTGGGCTGCATCCCGTCCAAGGCGCTGCTGGATTCCTCGCGCCAGTTCTGGAACATGGGCCACATCTTTGGCGACCACGGCATCAGCTTCAAGGATGCCAAGATCGACGTCGAGGCGATGGTTGGCCGCAAGGACAAGATCGTCAAGCAGTTCACCGGCGGCATCGGCATGCTGTTCAAGGCCAACAAGGTCGCCGCCTACTACGGCTTCGGCGAACTGCAGCCGGGCAACGTGGTCAAGGTCACCCAGCATGACGGTTCCATCGTCGAGCTGAAGGGCACCAACGTCATCATCGCGGCCGGTTCGGATTCGATCGAACTGCCGTTTGCCAAGTTCGACGGCGAGACCATCGTCGACAACGTCGGCGGCCTGGACTTCACCGAAGTGCCGAACCGCCTGGCGGTGATCGGCGCCGGCGTGATCGGCCTGGAACTGGGCAGCGTGTGGAAGCGCCTGGGTGCTGAAGTCACCATCCTCGAAGCCATGCCGGAGTTCCTGGCGGCTGCCGACACCGAAGTGGCCAAGGCCGCTGCCAAGGAATTCAAGAAGCAGGGCCTGGACATCAAGCTCAACGCCAAGGTCTCCAAGACCGAGATCACCGGCAAGGGCAAGAAGAAGGAAGTCATCGTCACCTATACCGACGCTGAAGGCGAAAAGACCCTGACCGTGGACAAGCTGCTGGTGGCCGTCGGCCGTCGCGCCGCCACCAAGGGCCTGCTGGCCGAAGGCACCGGCGTCAAGATCAACGAGCGCGGCCAGATCGAAGTCGACGCGCACTGCCACACCGGCGTCAACGGCGTGTGGGCGGTCGGCGACTGCGTGCGCGGCCCGATGCTGGCGCACAAGGGCTTCGAGGAAGGCATCGCGGTGGCTGAGCTGATCGCCGGCCTGCCGGGCCACGTCAACTTCGACACCATCCCGTGGGTCATCTACACCGAGCCGGAACTGGCCTGGGTCGGCAAGACCGAAGCCCAGCTGAAGGCCGAAGGCATTCCGTACAAGGCTGGCAGCTTCCCGTTCGCCGCCAACGGCCGTGCCGTGGCGATGATCGAACCGGCCGGCTTCGTGAAGATCCTGGCCCACGCCGAAACCGATCGCATCCTCGGCATGCACTTGGTCGGCGCCAACGTCTCCGAGCTGGTGCACGAAGGTGTGCTGACCATGGAGTTCAGCGGCTCGGCCGATGACCTGGCCCGCATCTGCCATGCCCACCCGTCGCTGTCGGAAGTGATCCACGACGCGGCGATGGCGGTCAGCAAGCGCGCCATCCACAAGGCGAACTGACCTGCATCCGGGTGCGTGCCGACCGTTGGTCGGCACACTCCTGCAAACAGAAAACCCCGCCTCGGCGGGGCTTTTTGTTGCCCTTCTTCATGTAGAGCCGAGCCTACGCTCGGCTGCGCACTTGGCGGTCCGTGAAGGCACAGCCGAGCATCGGCTCGGCGCTACACCTTTCCAGCCGGCTTCTTCGGTGGATCGTCGCAGACCCTGTGCTGCACCACCGTCTCGCCGACCTTCCACTCCTTCGTGACCCGGCAGCGCTCCTTGGCCTTCGGTACCGTCGAGGGTTTCGCCCCCGCAGCATTCGCTTCATCAGCACCGGCTGCCTGCTGCCGCTCCAGCCACGCCGACGGTGGCGCGGGCGGTGCGGCCAGCACCGGGCCTGACAACAGGGCCAGACCGACCAGCAGCACCATCCTCATGCGGCCACCGCCCGGCCACCCAGCAACCGCGCCGGCAGCATGAACAGCGCGCGCAGGAAGGCGAACAGGGCCGAGAAGGTGATGCCGACCAGGCGGAACGGCAGGCTCAGCAGCCAGACGAACGGCCAGGCGATCAGGGCGAGGATCGCCAGCGGCCAGCACAGCACGAACAGCAGGCACCACACACCGAGCGCGAACAGGGTCTTCATCACGGTCTCCTTGGGGCGGCACCCTGCCGCCTGGGACCACCTTGGCGCCCTGCCCCGGCGGCCGCAAATGGTTTGCGACGAAACCGGGCTGGGGGCGATGAAAGCGATCCAGCGCCGTTGTAGAGCCGAGCCTACGCTCGGCTTTCCAGAAGCAGCCGAGCGTGGGCTCGGCTCTACAGGAGCTGCACTGCGCCCGGACGGCCGTGGGTGACCTGGAAGCGCGCCGCAGTACGCACCGGCGCATCCGCGCGCAGCACGCTGTCGGCGAAGCGCAGCTCGGCGTCCACGGTCTGCCGGTTCAGCTGCAGCTTCCACCAGCCGCGGCGGTCGCCGTCGAAGTAACGGATGTGCGGGTTCTGCGGAATCGATGGCCCGTAATACGGTCCATACGGTGTGTCGTCGCCGCCGCTGCTGATCGCCGGAGCGATGAATTCGGTGGCCACGACCGGCGCACTGGCGGCATCGAAGTCCAGCTTCAGGTCGTTGACGAAGGTGGAATGCCAGTCCCCGCCCAGCACGATGGCATTACCCTGCCCACCCGCCTGCATCGCCTGCAGCAGGCGGTTGCGTGCCGCCGGATAACCGTCCCAGGCATCGTTCCAGAAACGTTCGCGCGGCTTGCCGCCGTCCAGCCGCAGCTGCGCCATCAGCAGCTGCTGCACCACCACGTTCCAGCGCGTGCCGCGTGCGGCCGCCATCGACTGCGCGAACCAGGCTTCCTGGCCCACGCCCAGCATGCTCATGCGCGGGTCCAGGGCCGCCTCGCAGCGCGGCGACTCGCCCACCCCACAGGGGTTGGCCGGACGGAACTGGCGGCAGTCGAGCAGGGTCAGCTGTGCCAGATCGCCGTAACGCAGGCGCCGATGCACGCGCAGGCCACCGTTGCCCGCAGGCGTGCCGCGCATCGGCAGGTGCTCGTAGAACGCGCGGTAGGCCGCCGCGCGGCGAACGATGAAGTCCTCCGTCGAGACGCCAGGCTTCTCCGGATGGATGCCGGAGTAATCGTTCTGCACTTCGTGGTCGTCCCAGATCACCGCGAACGCGTGTGCGGCGTGCGCGGCCTGCAGATCGGGATCGAGCTTGTACAGCGCATACTGGTTGCGATAGCGCTCCAGGCTGACGGTCTCGCCGCTGAAGCGCCCGGCATCCAGCGTGCGTCCGCGCGCATTCTGCAGCGGGCTGTATTCGTACAGGTAGTCACCGGCATGCAGCACCAGGTCGACGTCGGTCTGCGCGATGTCACGCAGCACCGGGTAGTAGCCGCTGTTCCAGGCCTGGCAGGTGCACAGTGCCAGCCGCAGCTGCTGCAGCTGCGTGTCCAGCAGCGGCGCGGTGCGGAAATGACCGACCGCGCTTTCCTCATCGCCATCGCAGGCGAAACGGTAGTAGTAGTCACGGCCCGGGCGCAGGCCGTTGACCTCCACATGTACCGAGTGCGCCAGCTCGGGCACCGCCGCGGCGACACCACGCTGCACCAGCCGGCGCATGCCCGGGTCTTCGGCCACGAACCAGCGCACCGGCACCGCCCGCGACGGCATGCCGCCGCCGTTGAGCGGGTCCGGCGCCAGCCGCGTCCACAGCACCGCTCCCTGCGGATCCGGATCGCCGGCGGCGACGCCCAAGGTGAACGGATCACGTCCCAACCGCGGGCGTGGGCCGGCCGTAGCCAGCCCCGGCATCGCTGCCAGCGCGATCGCCGCTCCCGTACCCTGCCACGCCATGCGCAGCAGGCGACGACGGCTTTCCGGATCGACTGGCCCGCGCATCAGAAGTGCACGGTAGCGGTCGCCATCACCTGCCGCGGCGCGCCCACCTGCATGGTCGCCAGGCTGCGGGTCGGGTCGGCGGCGTAGGTGCCGTTGGTGTTGATCGAGGACAGATAACGCTTGTCGGTCAGGTTGGTCAGGTTCAGCGCCACGGTCAGGTTCTGTGCCGGGCCGAGCTTGCCGAAGTCATAGGCCGCCGAAGCGTTGACCAGCCAGTAGCTGGGCACCGACACGTCGTTGGTATAGGTCACGTAACGCTTGCCGACATGGTTGGCGGCCAGGCGCAGGTCCCACGGGCCCGGCGTCCAGGCCAGGGTGCTGGCGAACATCCATTCCGGGGTGTCGACGGTCTTCTTGCCCCGGGTCGGCACCACGCCGTTGTTCACGTAGTCGTTGTCGTAGGTGCTGTCATTCCACGACAGCGCGTTGGACCAGGTCAGGCCCTGCATCGGCTTCAGCTGCAGGGTCGCCTCGGCGCCGCGGCTGGTCACCGAACCGACGTTCGAGAACAGCGCCGGGCAACCGAGGATGCCCACGCACTGCGCGATGGCCAGCAGACGGTTGTCGAACTTCACGTCGTACACCGCCACCGAGGCTTCATAGCCCTGGCCGTAGCCGCGCCAGCCCAGCTCGAGGGTGCGCGACTGTTCCGGCTTCAGGTTCTTCGCGCTGGCATCGAATGCGGCCTGCGGTACGTTGAACGGGCTGCCCACGCCCAGCGCATAGGCGGCGATGTTCTTGGCGAACGAGCCGAAGATCTCGTTGCCTTCGTTGAGCTTGAAGTTGAAGCCGGCCTGCGGCAGGAAACCCTTCTTCGAGGTCAGGCTGCTGTTGCTGGCATAGCTGCCCAGCGGCGTGCGCACGCGGGTGCGGGTGTTCGGTGACTTTGCACCGATGTCGATGGTCAGGCGGTCATCGAACAGGCGGAAGCGGTCCTGCACGTAGAACTGGCGGGTGATGGTGGTGTAGCGCTGGTGCCACACGCGCTGGTCCGGATTGCGCAGGAAGAAATCGTCGGTGATCGGGCCGTCGATGTAATAGAAGTTGCGCTGCACGCTGTGGCCGTTGTCTTCGTACCACAGGCCCGCTTCCAGTTCGTGGCCCGCCACGTTCCAGGTGAACGCTGAGGTCACGCCCGTGCGGTCGATCGCATACTCGGTGGTGCGGATCGAGATCGGGATCTCGCGGCTGGTGCCCGGGTTCGACGGATTGGACGGGCTGAACCAGTGGCCCTGGCCACGGTTGCTGTGGTTGTAGACGTTCACCTTCAGGCGCATCGACTCGTTCAGGCCGAAATCGCCGGCAATGCTGGACAGATCGTCATTGCGCAGGCCGTGGCCGGAGTAATACGCGTCCCACGGGCTGTTGACGCCGCCGCTGAACGTGCCGCGTGCGGCGGCCACCGCGCGATCCCAGTCCGGGGCGTAGTTGTCCCAGTCCCAGCCCAGGCGATCGATCATCTCCAGCGACAGGTCCTGGTAGTCGGCCTCGACGCGGCGCGATGCGTTGAACAGTGCGGTGATCCTGCTGTCCGCACCGAAGTTGTAGGTGGCCTTGCCGTTGAACTGCTTCAGCTCCTGCGAACCCTTGCCCTTCCACTTGTCGCCTTCTGAATACACGCCGGACAGGTAGGCAGCGAAGCCCTGATGTTCACCGGTCTCCAGGCGCGCATAGCTGCGGCGCGCACTGTCGCTGCCGAAGCTCTGTGCCAGCACCACGCCATACTCGGTGGACGGATCGATCGAATAGAACTGGAACACGCCGCCGAGGTTGCTGGTCGACGGCGTGCCCAGCGCACCGATGCCGGTGGAGACTTCGGCACCGCCCAGGTTCTCGCTGATCACCGCGCGGCTGATGTGCAGGCCATTGCTGTTGCCGTAGGCCATGTTGCCCAGCGGAATGCCATCGAGCGTGTAGCCCAGGCGGTTCTGGTTGAAGCCACGCAGGCTGATGGTGGTGGACCATTCGTAGGCGCCGGTGGCATCGGCCGATTCGAAATGCACGCCCGGCTTGGTCGCCAGCAGCTTCAGCGGGTTGGCGCCGGGCGGCAGCACCTTCATGTCCTCGGCGGTCACGCGCTGCACCTGCCGGGCTTCGCCGCGACCGATCACCGAGATCGAATCGAGCGTGGTGGCCGACTGGGCATCAGTGCCGGGGGCGGTTTCAGCAGCGGCCAACGAGGGGAGCGAAGCACAGACCAGCAAGGCCAGCAGATTGCGGCGGAGCGGAGCGTGGGACGACATGGGGGCGGATTCCTTGGGCACGCTGGACGCCGAAGGGCGGCGTCGAAGGGCAGCAGCGGCGGAATCGTAGAAGCGTCGCGTTACATGTCATTTACACGCCACATACGGAAGATGGGCGTTTCGAATGGTTTGCCGACCAGGAGGTGGTGCCGGCCGGCGGCCGGCACGGTCGTTACTCGAACGAACCGACCGAGTCGTGGGCCAGGTTGTCGAAGCGGGTGTATTCGCCGAAGAACTTCAGCTTGCACGAACCGGTCGGGCCACCACGGTGCTTGCCGATGATGATCTCGGCCAGGCCCTTGTCCGGCGAATTTTCCTTGTTGTAGTAATCATCGCGGTAGATGAAGACGATCATGTCCGCATCCTGCTCGATTGCGCCCGATTCGCGAAGGTCGGCCATCACCGGGCGCTTGTCGGTACGCGTTTCCAGCGAGCGGTTGAGCTGCGACAGCGCGATCACCGGCACGTGCAGTTCCTTGGCCAGGCCCTTCAGCGAACGCGAGATTTCCGAGATTTCCGTCGCGCGGTTCTCGCTGTTGCCCGGCACGCTCATCAGCTGCAGGTAGTCGATCACCACCAGGCCCAGGTCGTGCTCGCGCTTGAGGCGGCGGCACTTGGAACGCAGCACTTCCGGCGACACGCCTGGCGTATCGTCGATGAAGATCTTGGTTTCCTTCAGCATCTTGATCGCGCTGGTGACGCGGCTCCAGTCCTCGTCTTCCAGCTGGCCGGTACGCAGGCGCTGCGCGTTGATGCGGCCGTTGGAGGAGATCAGGCGCATCGCCAGCTGCGAGGCCGACATTTCCATCGAGAACACCGCCACGCCCTTCTTCGACTTGATCGCCGCGTACTCGGCGATGTTCAGTGCGAACGTGGTCTTGCCCATGGCCGGGCGCGCGGCGAGGATGATCAGGTCGGTCGGCTGCAGGCCGGCGGTCATCGCATCGAAGTCGTTGTAGCCGGTCGGCAGGCCGGTGATGTTGCCGCCGTTCTCGAAGCGGTTGCGCAGCTCCTCGAAGGCATCCTTCAGCGCGCCAGGCATGGCCACGAAGTCGGTACGTCCGCGTGCCCCCTGCTCGGCGATGGCGAACACGCTCTTTTCCGCCGATGCCAGAAGCTCGCTGCTGTCACGGCCTTCGGGCTGGAAGCCATCGTTGACGATGTCGGTGCCGACCTGGATCAGCTGCCGCAGCACCGCCTTGTCACGCACGATCTCGGCATAGGCCACGATGTTGGCCGCCGATGGCGTAGTGCTCGCCAGCTCGATCAGGTAGGCGCCATCGCCCACCAGCTCCAGCTTGCCCTGCGATTCGAACCACTCGCCCAGGGTCACCGCGTCGAACGGCCGCTCGCGCTCGGACAGTTCGCGGATCGCGCGGTAGATCATCTGGTGGTCGCGGCGGTAGAAATCACCCTCGGTCAGCTGATCGTTGACCCGATCATAGGCCTCCGGCGCCAGCATCAGGCCCCCCAGCACCGCCTGCTCGGCTTCCACCGAATGCGGCGGCACGCGCAGCTGGTCGATACGCGATTCGTCGCGATCGCGATCGAAGCCATCACCGCGCTCTCTGCGGTTGGAACGGAAGCCGGAACGAGCGGACATGCTGCGGTGTTTCCTGCAAAAGTGGGCCGGACGAGTGTAGTCATGCGCCGACCCCGGCAGCCATGGACAAGCCTGTGGATAAGCCGTGGAGAAACGGGGGATATCCGCCAGTGCCTGGCCACTCTGGCGCGGGGGCGTCGCAGTGCCTGCGACGGGCGCCGTTGCGACGCCCGAGTTGAGCATTATCGCAGATCAGGCCACCAAGGTCGGATTCCGTGCAGCGTACGCGCTCTGGCCCGCTTAGCGGGGCGTGGGGTCAGAGCCCGTCGCTGCGCGCCGGGATCCGACCCCGGGCGTGGTTGGGGTCGGATCCCTCTGCAACGCAGAGCGCTCTGACCCATCGGCCTCAATCGCCCTTCACGTGCACCGCGATCAGTGCCAGGAACCGGTCCACGTAGCTCTGCAGGAACTTCTGCGTGCCCTCGTTGTGGATCGTGCCGTCGGCATCGATCAGGCCGTCCTTGAAGTGGATGAACGCTTCGGGCTGGCCGAGCACATGCATGTCCAGGAAAGCCAGGCTGATGCGCAGGTGCTGCTGGGCCACGGCGGTACCGATCTGGCCGATGGAGGCGCCGATCACCGCCGCCGGCTTGCCGGCAAACGCACTGTCACCGTACGGGCGCGAGCCGATGTCGATGGCGTTTTTCAGCACGCCCGGCACCGACCGGTTGTATTCGGGGGTCACGAACAGCACCGCGTCGGCGGCACGCACCTGATCCTTCAGCCGGGTGCCCTGCGGCGGGTACTGGCCATCGAAATCCTGGTCGTACAGCGGCAGATCGCCGATCTGCACGTACTGGAAGCGCGCGCGGTCGCCAGCGATCTTCTCCAGCGCATGGGCCAGCTTGCGGTTGCAGGAATCCTTGCGCAGGCTGCCGACGAACACGGCGATGGTAGGGACGGACATCGGGACATACTCCTCACGGTGCGGGAGGCCCAGCCTAGACGCCGGGCCCGTGTCGTCCGGTGAAGATCAGCCGCCGGTCACGCCGGCCCGCACCTGCCGCCAATGCGCCTGCCAGGCTTGGAACATCAGCACGTTCCACAGGTGGGTATGCCACTTGCGCTGCCCCCCCAGGAACTGCTGCCACAGCGGCTGCACCGCCGACGCCGACAGCACTCCCTCGCGCTCCAGGCGTGCCGGCTGCAGCAGGTCTTCGGCCCACGGCCGCAGGTCGCCCTTCAGCCAGTCGCTGACCGGCGCACCGAATCCGCGCTTGGGCCGGTGCACCATCGACTGCGGCACGTAGCGGCCAAGAACCCGCTTGAGCAGCACCTTGCTGGTGGTTTCGCTGCGCTTGAAGCCCAGCGGCAGCGACCAGGCGAACTCGGCCACGCGCCAGTCCAGCAGCGGCGCGCGTGCCTCCAGGCTGACTGCCATCGAGGTGCGGTCGACCTTGCACAGCAGGTCATCCGGCAGGTAGGTCACGTAATCGGCCAGCATCATCGCGTCGGCCGGTGTGCCGGCGCCGTGCAACGGATCGGCCAGGTCGTAGAAGCTGCCGGCAGCCTGCGCGCCCGGCACTGCCGCCGCCGGATCGCGCCAGCGCGAGATGCGGTTGCGGTACACGTCGCCGATGCCACGCGCGCCGGACTCGGCCAGCAGCGCGGCCAGTCCGCCGGTCCGCGAGGCCTCGCCCTGCTGCTGCGCGCGCGCGCCCATCCAGCGCCGGAGCGGGCCCGGCACGCGGCCCAGCATCTGCCAGTTGCGCAGTGCGCGCACGTAGCGGGTGTAGCCGAAGAACAGCTCATCACCGCCGTCACCCGACAACGCCACAGTCACGCCCTGACGCGCCAGGCGCGCGACCAGCGCGGTCGGCACCTGCGAAGCGTCGGCGAAAGGTTCGTCGAACATTGCCGGCAGTTGTGGCACGACTGCCAGTGCATCCGCGCCGCTGACGTAGAGCTCGGTGTGGTCGCAACCCAGATGCGTGGCCAGTTCCCTGGCCAGCGGTGCCTCGTCGTGGCCCGAATCGGTGAAGCCGATGCTGAAGCTGTGCACCGGCTGCCCGCTCTGCGCCTGCATCAGCGCGGCCACCAGTGACGAATCGGTACCACCGGACAGGAACACGCCCACCGGCACGTCGGCCACCATTCGCAGCGCGACCGCATCGCGCAGCAGCGTGTCCAGCTGTTCCTCGGCCTCCTCGATGCGACCCTGGAACGGGGCCGCCAGCGCGGCCTGCATGCGCGCACGCGCATCCCAGTAGGGGCGCTGTGCCTGCTCCGGGCGGTGCGCGGCCGCACCCGCCGCTACGGCTTCGGCGTCCAGCCGAAGCACGCGCCCGGGCATCAGCTTGTAGCAGCGCTGGTGGATGCTGTGCGGTGCAGGAATGTAGTCCAGCCGCAGCAGCAGCGTCAGTGCATCCCGGTCGATGTCGTTGTCGAACGCCGGGTGCTGCCACAGCGCCTTCAGTTCAGAGCCGAACACCAGCCTGTCACCCGCCCAGCCGTAGTACAGCGGCTTCTTGCCGACGCGGTCGCGGGCCAGCCACAGGCACTGCTGCTGGCGGTCCCACAGGGCGATGGCGAACATGCCGTTGCAGCGCTGCAGGGTGTCCTCGATACCCCACTGCAGGATCGCTGCCAGCAGCACCTCGGTATCCGAATGGCCACGGAAGGTGTGCCCCAGCGGCTCCAGTTCGGCACGCAGGGCAGCGAAGTTGTAGACCTCGCCGTTGTAGGCCATCACGTAACGGCCATCGGCCGAGGCCATCGGCTGATGCCCCAGCGGCGACAGGTCGAGGATGCTCAGGCGGCGATGCGCCAGCGCGATGCCGGCCGTGGCGTCGACCCAGCTGCCGCCATCATCCGGCCCGCGGTGGTGCAGTGCCTCGCCCATGGCCAGGACCTGCGCCTGCAGCACCTCGGCCGACGCCACCGGCGCCGGCAACAACATTCCCGCCAATCCACACATGCATCAGGGTTCCTGCGCCAGTTCAAGGGCGGCGCCAATCACTGCATTGTCGCTTGGAAGCCCGAACATTGCTGCCCCCGCCAGCGGGGTATAGGTATCGGCACCGCAGACCCGGCGCAGCGGCAGGTGGCCGAAACCGGCCTCGACCAGTGCGGTGACCACCCCCTCGCCTACTCCGCCGCTGTGGCGTCCTTCGTCCAGTACCAGCACCCGCCGCGCACTGGCGGCCTGGGCGGCAATGAAGCCGGCATCCAGTGGCACCAGCCAGCGCAGGTCCACCACCCGCACCTCCCAGCCCAGCTGCTGCTCGATGGCCCGCGCCGCACGCAACGCCATCGGCACGCCATTGCCGTAGGTGTAGACCACCAGGTCGCCAGCCTCCGGCGCGTACACACGACCCTCGCCCGGCACCAGCGCCTGGCCCTGGGCCGGGTAGTCGAACAGCCACTGGCCGTCGCCGGGTGCGTGCAGGTCCTTGCTCATGTACAGCGCGATCGGCTCCAGGAACACGGCCACGCGCCCATCCACCCGCGCCAGCGCCGCCAGCGTGCGCAGCATCATCACGGCATCGTCGCCGCGCGATGGGCAGCCGACCACCAGCCCGGGGATGTCGCGCAGCGCGGTGATCGAGTTGTCGTTGTGGAAATGGCCACCGAAACCCTTCTGGTAGCCCAGCCCGGCCACCCGCACCAGCATCGGGTTGCGGTACTGGTCGTTGGAGAAGAACTGCAGCGAACAGGCCTCGCCGCGCAGCTGGTCGATGGCGTTGTGCAGGTAGGCCAGGTACTGGATTTCCGGAATCGGCAGCATGCCCATGTTGGCCAGGCCCTGTGCCATGCCCAGGATCATGGTCTCGTCCAGCAGGGTGTTGAACACCCGGCGCGGCCCGAAGCGGCGCAGCAGATCCTTGGTGACGGTGTAGACACCGCCCTTCTGCGCCACGTCCTCGCCGAACAACAGGCTCTGCGGATACTTGGCCAGCAGTTCCTGCAGGCCATGGTTGATCTGGATCGCGAGATGCCGCGGCGCCTGTCGTTCGGGCAATGCCTCGGCATCGCCATAGAGTGCCTCGCGCGCTTCGGCAGCGACCTCGCGTTGCGCTTCGGCCTGCACCGCTGCGGGCGTGTACGGTGCCAGCGGCGCCATCACCTCCCGCAGCGACTGCAGCTTCGCACTGCCTTCGGCATCGGCGGCGGCGGCCATGCAGCGCGCGCGCATCGTCTCGTAGGCCACTTCGATGGCGGCCGCATCCATCCAGCCTGATTCAAGTGCGATCTGCGCCGAACGCAGCAGCGGGTCCTGGGCTTCGGCTGCACACAGCTCCGGCAGCGCGCGCCATTCCACTTCAAAGTCGGTACCGGCATGGCCCATCAGGCGCGTGGTGCGCAGATGCAGGAAGGTCGGCCGCCGGGTGCGCCGGCAGTGCTCCACCGCCGCCTGTACCTGCGTGTGGCCGATGGCCAGATCCAGGCCATCGGCAAAGAAATAGTCCAGCCCCGGCTGATGGCTGAAGCGCTCGGCGATCCAGCCGTCAGGGGTCTTCACCGAGATGCCCAGGCCGTTGTCCTCGCAGACGAACAGGATCGGCGCCGGCAGCTTCTGGTAGGCCGACCACATCGCGGTATTGAAGGCGGTCTGCGCGGTGGCGTGGTTGGCCGAAGCATCGCCGAACGAGCACAGCACGATGCTGTCGGGCGGAACCGGCAGCGCCTGCCCCAAGCGCTTGCCACTCTCGATGGCCAGCGCGGTGCCCAGCGCCTTGGGCAGGTGCGAGGCGATGGTCGAGGTCTGAGGCAGCACCCACAACGGCTTGCTGCCCCACACCTTGTGGCGGCCACCGCTGGCCGGATCCTCGGCACTGGCGGCGAACGAGAGCGCGGCATCGCGCAGCGGGTCGATGCCCGGCACCTGCCGCGAACGCTCGGCCATGAAGGCGCCGGAACGGTAGTGCAGGAAGGCCGGATCGGTATGACGGCAGGCCCGCGCCAGCAGCGCGTTGCCTTCATGGCCGGAGGAACCGATGGTGTAGAAGACCTTGTTCTGCACGCGCAGTACGCGTGCCATCAGGTCCAGCTGGCGGCTGACCAGTTGCGACTCGAACAGTTCACCGAACGCGGCGGCACTGAGCGTACTGTCCGGCAGGATCGGGGCATCCGCTGCGGGTCGCGGGCGTGGCGTACCGCGCCAACCGCGCACCGCCTCGAGGAAATTGACATCGCACACATCGGCGCGGTTGAGCACGCGCATGCGTGCGGGGATCGGATCGGGAACCACAGCGAACATCGAACACCCTCCGTGTCGTTGTTGCGTTCGGCCGGGCCTGCCCCGGCGTTACCCTGTTCGGATCACGCGGCTTCGAAGCGCGCGCGCACCTCGGCCGTCACTGCCGGCATCGGCAGGAAGCGTGGCTGCTCGCGCACGCGCTGCAGCCAGGCGCGAACTTCCGGGAACGGCTCCAGGCGGATGCCGCCCTCGCCCGCCACATCGGTATAGGCGAACAGCGCGATATCGGCGATGCCGTACTCGCCGCCAGTGAACCACTGTGCCTGGCGCAGGTGCTGCTCCATCACTGCCAGTGCAGTGGCGGCACGCTCGTGCAGGCGCGGCAGTTCGGCTCGGCGCGGCGAATCGGGCGCGGTCCAGCCGCGGATGAAGCGCGCCACTGCCACACAGGGCTCATGCGTGTACTGCTCGAAGAACATCCAGCTCAATGCCTGCGCGCGCTCCCAGCCATCGTTGGGCAGGTACGGCGTGCCTTCTGCCAGCCAGAACAGGATCGCGTTGGATTCGGTCAGCACGCGGCCGTCGTCGCGCACGATCAGCGGCACCTTGGCATTCGGGTTGAGCGCCAGGAATTCGGGCGTGTGGGTCTGGCCATGGGCACTGTCCACCTCCACCCAGCGGTAACGGCTGCCGAGCTGCTCAAGCAGCAGCCGGACCTTGTGGCAATTGCCCGAGACCGACATGCCATGCACCGTCAGTGGGACGCGCGCTTCCACCATTGCCTGCTCCATCGAATCCGGCCGGCGGCCGGCTGCGTGCAGTCTGGCAAGTGCGCCAGGGAATGCCAAGCGCGGGTGCAGCATGCCGACAATCTGTAGAGCCGAGCCCATGCTCGGCTGCATTTGGCGGACAGCAGCCGAGCATGGGCTCGGCTCTACAACGGTGAACGGCGCTGCCGCCACTGTTCGCGCGACTGGCCCCAGATCTGCATCGGCTTGTCGTTGTACGGCGGCGGCAGTTCGCCCATCCGCAACAGCGTGCTGCCGAGCTTGCGCGCGACCGCCCGCGAGTTGTCGTTGTTCTCGGCGATGGTATGGACCACCTCGACCCAACCCAGCGTGTCGAAGGCCCAGTCGATCGCCGCCACGGCAGCTTCCGGCGCATAGCCCCGGCCCCAGCTGGCATGACGGATGCCCCAACCCACCTCGGTACCCGGCCAGTCCTGCGGTTGCCAGGGGCCCAGCCGCCCGATCCAGTCTCCGCTGGATTTCTCGATCACGCTGAACATCGAGAAGCCGAACAGCTGCCAGGCGCCGGCCAGGCTGCAGAAACCGCGCCATGCCACCGACGCCGGTTGCACGCCACCCAGGGTGCGCATCGTTTCCTCGTCGGCGCAGAACGCCAGGTAAGGTTCGTAGTCCTCGCGCAGCAGCGGGCGCAGGATCAGGCGCTCTGTTTCGATGCGCAGGTCGAAGATGCTCATGCCGACTCCATGTCGAAGGGGCCACCATGATGGTGGATTCCGCGTCCACACGGATGAATGCCCGCGCTCACAAAAGAACGGGCCGGCATGAGCCGGCCCGTCGGGTACAGCAGGGGGTGTTCTGGATTACTGGCGCGTGGCCGCAGTGGCGCCGGCAGCGGCGGTCTGCGTGACCAGCTGGCCATCGACCACCGGCAGGCGATCGCTGGCCGGCTTGTTGTCCATGCGCACCGTCTTCTCGGCGCCGTCGTAGCGGTAGGTCACGTTGTACCCCTTCACCACGTCATTGGTGCCCATGGCGATGCGGTTGCCCGGCTTGCTGGCCATTCGCATGGTGCCGGTGGTGCCGTCCTCGTTGCGGTAGGTCACGTTGTAGCCGGTAACACGGCTCGACTCGGAGGTGGCGGTCTCGGTGTGGCACTGGCGCTCGGTACGGTTGACCACGCGGCCACCCACGTGGCGCTTGTCGATCTGGTTGCCGATGAAGCCACCGGCCACGGCACCGGCGGCGGTCGCGGCCTTCTTGCCGTTGCCACCGCCAACCTGGTTGCCGAGCAGGCCGCCGACCACCGCGCCGACCACGGTGCCGCCGACATTGCCGTCACGCTCCGGCAGGCGCTCCTGCACGGTCACGTCCTGGCAGACCTCGTGCGGGGTCTGGGTGGTGGAGGTCTCGCGCACGGCATCGGTGCCGATCACGGTGGCGTAGGCCTTCTGCTTCTCGGTGATCGGGTCGACCTTCAGCACGTCGGCATATTCCAGCCCGCGCGGCGCAGACGGGTCGAGCTTGTCACCACGTGCGCCATCGTCAACGGCGTTGCCGTCAACCAGGCGTGATTCACCGTTGGGGGTTCCGGCGCTGATGGAATCTGGCGATTTGTCGCCGCTCTTCATGAAGGCGGCGGTGGCGATGCCACCGACCAGCAGCGCGCCCGCTGCGACCAGGACAGTTGTAGTTGTGCTTTTCATGACCTGCTCCTTGCGGACCATCCGCAACGTTCTCGGGCCAGATTGCAGCATGCACTGCCTGAACGGAATCTCCACATTTCCTGCTCATTCCTGTAACCCATTCAGCATCGGGAAATGCTGGGCCCGTGGTAGCGTTTGCATATTCCCCAGGAGGATCCACGCCATGGCCAACCCGATGCTGCTGCCGGTACTGCAGTGGGCCCGCCGGCTGCGCTACCCCACCCTGTTCAAGCTCACCGCCGGCCTGTTCGTACTGACCCTGTTCATCCCCGACCCGATCCCGTTCGTCGACGAACTGGTACTGGGCTTCGGTACCCTGCTGCTGGCCAACTGGAAGAGCCGCAATACCGTCCCGGCCCCGCCGCCGCTGGAACAGCGTTGACCCCGCTGGTCGACAGCCACTGCCATCTGGATGCCAGTGAATTCGATGCTGACCGCACGGCGGTGATCGAGCGCGCAGGCGCCGCAGGCGTGCGCGAGCAGGTGGTACCGGCCGTCACCGCCGCCAGCTGGCCGAAGCTGCGCGAGGTCTGCCGGCAGGCACCGGGGCTGTACCCGGCTTACGGCCTGCATCCGATGTTCCTGACCGAGCACCGGCCCGAGCATCTGCCGCTGCTGCGCGAGTGGATCGAGCGCGAACGACCGTGTGCGATCGGCGAATGCGGGCTCGATTTCTTCGTCGAGGGATTGGACGCAGAGGCACAGCAGGCGTACTTCATCGGCCAACTGGAACTGGCCCGCGAGTTCGAGCTGCCGGTGATCGTGCATGCGCGACGCGCGGTGGACGCAGTGATCGCCGCGATCCGTCGCATCGGCGGCCTGCGTGGCGTGGTGCACAGCTTTTCCGGCAGCCCGGAACAGGCCGCGCAACTGCATCGGCAAGGCTTCCTGCTTGGTCTTGGCGGTCCACTGACCTACGAACGCGCGCAACGGCTGCAGCGCCTGGTGCGCGGGATGCCGCTGGAACAACTGCTGCTGGAAACCGATGCACCGGATCAGCCCGATGCCGGCATCCGCGGCCAGCGCAACGAACCGGCGCGGTTGGCGGTCATCGCCCGCCACGTGGCCGCACTGCGCGGAATGGATGTTGAAGCCGTGGCACATGCCACGACTGAGAACGCGCGCCGATTGTTCGGCCTGCCAGCCATCTGACGGTCGTGCCGGCCGCTGGCCGGCACGCCATCCGGTAGGTGCCGACCTCGGCCGGCACGATCCATCAGGCCTCGCTGGCCTCAGCCACCCCGGCCTTCACCTTCTTCGGCTCCAGCAGCATTTCCAGCGCCTTGCCCACCGCAGCGAACGCGAACGCTCCGGTGATGTGCGTTGCCGCACCGAGGCCTGCGCCGCAGTCCAGCTTCAGTGCTGCATCCGCACCCAGGTTCGGACGGATGCCGCAGACGCTGCCATCGGCCTGCGGATACTTCACGTTTTCCAGCGAGTACACCGCCGGCACGCCAAAATAGCGCTTGGCGTTCTTCGGGAAATTGAACTCGCTGCGCAGCTTCTTGCGGATCAGCGCCAGCATGGCGTCATGCTCGGTGCGAGAGACATCGCGGATCCGCACCAGGGTCGGATCGGTGCGACCACCGGCAGCCCCCACGGTCAGCAGCGGCAGCTTGCGGCGACGGCACCAGGCGATCGTCTCGACCTTGACCCGGAAGCTGTCGCAGGCATCGATCACCAGATCGAATCCACGGTCCAGCAACTCGGCCATGTTGGACACGGTCAGGAACGCCTGCACGGCATCGACCTCGATGTCCGGGTTGATCGCGCGGCAGCGCTCTGCCATTGCCTCGGCCTTGTTGCGGCCGTAGTTGCCCTCCATCGCCGGCAGCTGCCGGTTGGTGTTGGACACGCAGATGTCATCGGCGTCGATCAGGGTCAGGTGGCCGACCGCCGAACGCGCCAGCGCTTCCACCACCCACGAGCCGACCCCGCCCATGCCCACCACCGCCACGCGGCTGCCCTGCAGGCGCTCAAGCGCACCTACGCCATACAGCCGTTCGATGCCGGCGAAGCGTTGTTTGACCTGTTCGTTCATCCGGCTATTTTAACGTGCAGGCGTCAGCGCCTACAGCGCGCCGGCATCGAACCCACCGTTGCACGCCCGGAGAGCCCGCCATGAACGCCAGCCCGCCCCGCCGCCCGTCCACTGCCCATCGCTACCTGTTCGTGCTGTGCCTGGGCCTGCTGATCGGCCTGGTTGCCACGGTCATGGTCGGCCGCGCCCTGCAGGCCCGCCGCGACCCGTTCCCGGACAGCCTGATGCAGGTGATGCAGCGGCAATCGCAGCTGCTGCAGCAGGCCCAGCAGCAGAACCGCTGCAGCCTGGCCGACAGCGTGCCGCGGCTGCAGGCCCTGCGCCTTCTGTCCAACGACCTCGACCTGGCCTTTCCCGGGCTGAAGGACAATAGCCGGTTCCAGCAGCACGCCAGCCAGCTGCGCGGCAACCTCAACGCCGCGCTGGCGGCGCCGCCCAGTGACTGCACCGCCTTGGCCAAGGTGGTGGAAACCGTGCAGGCCGACTGCCGGGCCTGCCACCAGGACTTCCGCTGACGCGCATTCATCCTGTAGCCGGGCAAGCCACGCCTGGTTGGCACCTTGTTCACGTTCGAAAGGAGAGGATTCGTCCACCCTGCTGCATGACGCAGTACCACCCAACGCACCCGCCTTCACGGCCAGGAGACGCCCCATGAAGATCCAGCTCATTGCCGCCAGCGCCATCGCTACCCTCGCCCTGGCTGGCTGTGCCACCTCGCCCGGCTACGGTGGCGGTGGTTACAACAACGGCTACAACAATGGCGGCTACGGCAACAACGGCGGTTACAATCAGGGCCGTTGCGCCGACTGCGGCATCGTCACCCGCATCAACACCGTGCCGTCGGGCCGCACCGCGCCCAGCGCGACCGGCGCCATCCTCGGCGGCATCGTCGGTGCCGTGGCCGGCCATGAGATTTCCGATCACACCGGCGGCAGCCGTGGCAACAAGAACATTGCCGCGGCCGCAGGCGCGGTCGGCGGTGCGCTGGCGGGCAACCAGATCCAGAAGAACGTCACCAGCGATACCTACGACATCAGCGTGCGCATGGATGATGGCCGCACCATCGTGGTCAACCAGCGCGACCTCGGCGGCATCCGCGAAAACACCTATGTGCGCGTGGTCAACGGCAAGGTCATCCTGCGCTGACCTGCACCGGGCCGACGGCAAAGAAAAAGGCCCGCTTGCGCGGGCCTTTTTCATGTGACGGCTTGCAGCGCGATCAGGTCGGCTGCACGGCGTCGGCCTGCAGGCCCTTCTGGCCCTGCACGACGGTGAAGGTGACCTTCTGGCCTTCCTTCAGGCTCTTGAAGCCCTGGGTCTGGATGGCACGGAAGTGCACGAACACGTCTTCGCCGTTTTCACGGCTGATGAAGCCGAAGCCCTTTGCATCGTTGAACCACTTGACGGTACCGGTCTCGCGATCAGACATCTCACTAACTCCCTGGTGACTCTCTCTTGTTGTAGGAAACGCCTGGTGGGCGGCTGACAAGCAAGGGGGAAGCGAGGTGCATCGATGCAGCGGATCGGGAAGATCTTGCTTCATCAGGCCACGATCCACGGTGACCTTGCCAAGCTCAGCGACTGCAACTTAACCCGCCCAAAACGAAAAAGCAACTGGCAAAATCTTTCACTGTCAACCCCAAAACGGCCACCATACGGGACAGCATGGGACTCTCATTCATCTTATATCTGCTAGCGGTCATTTTCGTCCTTGTCGGCATCGCCGGAATCATCCTGCCGGCCCTGCCCGGCATCCCGCTGGTGTTCATCGGACTGCTGCTGGCAGCGTGGGCGGACGGCTTCGCCCACGTTGGTTGGCCGACCCTGGTTGCGCTGGGGGTACTGACCCTGCTCTCGTTGCTGGTGGACGTGCTGGCCACCGTGGTGGGGGCGCAGCGGGTCGGTGCCAGCCGCAAGGCACTGTGGGGAACCTTCGTCGGCAGCATCGTCGGCCTGTTCTTCATGCCGATCGGCCTGTTCGCCGGCCCGTTGATCGGCGCCCTGCTGGGCGAGTACTGGCACACCCGCGAACTGGGGCGCTCGACCAAGGTAGGCCTGGCCACATGGCTTGGCATCCTGCTCGGCCTGGCGCTGAAGCTGGCGGTGGTGATCGCGATGCTGGGGCTGTTTGCGTTCGCCTGGTTCCTGTGACCAACCTCTCCTTCACGCCACGCGCACGCGGTGGCCGTGCATAAACCGTGGGGGCTGGCCGTGATCCGGTGCAGCCTCCACACTGTGCGATTCCCGTATTCACCGAAGGGCCTGCTGCAATGACCCTGTCTCCGCTGCTTCCCCGCTTCGCGCCGCTGGCGCTGGCATTGGCCAGTGCGCCACTGGCCGCGCAGGAGTTCGCGCCCAGTGCCGACGCCTCGCCGGCCGCGTGCGCGGCAATTACCACCGACGCTGCCCGCCTGGCCTGTTATGACCGCCAGTTCGGGCGTACCCCGCAGGCCACCGCCGAGGCCGACGCTGCGGCCGAGGCAGCCGCGCAGGCCCGTCGCGAAGAACGCCAGACTGCACGCGTCAGCCAGGGCGAAGAGAAACTGCGCGAGCGGGTCAGTGACCTGTTCCGCCCAGCGGCCCCTGACAGCGCACTGGCCAATGCCGGCCGTGGCTCGCTGCTGGACAGCCGCTGGGAGCTGGCCGAAGACTCCAAGCTCGGCCCGTTCCAGCTGCGCGCCTACAAGCCGGTGTACCTGTTGCCGGCGTTCTGGACCAGCGACCGCAACACCACGCCGCACTCGCCGAACCCGGCCAACACGGTCACCACGCCGCAGGTGCTGGACAGTGCCGAACTGAAATTCCAGATCAGCTTCAAGACCAAGATCGCCGAGAACCTGTTCGGCGACAACGGCGACATCTGGGCCGGCTACACCCAGAGCTCGCGCTGGCAGGCCTACAACGGCGAGGATTCGCGCCCGTTCCGCGAAACCAACTACGAGCCGGAAGTGATGATGGTGTTCCGCAATGGCTACTCGATCGGTGGCTGGCGCGGGCGCATGACCGGCATCGCGCTGAACCACCAGTCCAATGGCCGCGCCGACCCGCTGTCGCGCAGCTGGAACCGGGTGATGCTCAACATCGGCCTGGACCGTGAGAACTGGGCGCTGGTGCTGCGCCCCTGGTACCGCATTCCCGAGACCCGCAGCGACGACAACAACCCGGACATCGAGGATTACATGGGCCGCGGTGATGCGACCCTGACCTGGAACCGCAACGGCCATGAGGTCTCGCTGATGGCGCGCCACTCGCTGCGCACCGGCAGCCGCTCGCACGGTGCCCTGCAGCTGGATTACGGCTTCCCGATCAGCAACCTGCTGCGCGGCCATGTACAGGTGTTCGACGGCTACGGCGAAAGCCTGATCGACTACAACCACAAGGCCACCTACGTGGGCGTGGGCGTATCCCTGCTGGAGTGGTTCTGATGCACGTGACGATCTGGCACAACCCGGCCTGCAGCAACTCGCGCGGCGCACTGAAGCTGATACGTGATGCGGGCTTCGAGCCGGTGGTGGTCGACTACCTGGACAGCCCGCCGGACGTCGCCGCGCTGCGCCAGGTGCTGGCCGAATCCGGGCTGGACGCGCAGGCGCTGGTGCGCAGCAAGGAAGCGCAGTTCACCGAACTGGGCCTGGAAGATGCGGACGAGGCCAGGCTGCTGGCGGCGATGGCCGAACACCCGCGGCTGATCAACCGCCCCGTGGTGCGCACCGACAAGGGCACGCGCCTGTGCCGTCCACCGGAAACGGTGCTGGAGATCCTGTAACCCGCACCGCTCTGGTAGAGCCGAGCCATGCTCGGCTGCGCTTCGCGTGCAACCCGTGAATGCAGCCGAGCATGGCTCGGCTCTACAGAACGGCTACAGCCAGTCGGTGATGCCTTCGCGGCGATACACCTCGGCGAACGCCGGGCGCGCCTTCATCGACGCGGCGTGCGCCTTCAGTACCGGCCAGGTGTCGCTGGGTTTGGGCATGTTGCGCGACCAGCGCATCAGCATCACCAGCATGTAATCGACCACGCAGGGCGTGGCGCCCAGCAGGTAGGGACCATGTGACTGCAGGTGCGTGGCGACATGCTGCCAGGCCGCTTCAAGGCGCTGACGTGCCATCTCGCGGCTGGCCTCGACGTTCGCCTCGCCCGCCACCTCGTTCGGATAGAACCAGGCACGGTAGGCCGGCTGAAGCGTATTGGCGCACCAGAACATCCAACGATAGGCATCGGCGCGCTGCGGTGTACCCACCGCGGGCAGCAGGCCGGCGTCCGGATGGCGATCGGCCAGATACAGCGCGATGGCCGCCGCTTCAGTCAGCACCAGGCCATCGATCAGCAGTGTCGGCACCACACCGGCCGGATTGAGCGCCAGGTACTGCGCCGACTTGTGCTCGCGCGTATCGAAATCCAGCAGCACCAGTTCATGCTCGATGCCCAGCTCGATCAGCAGCCAGTGCACAACCAGGGCGGCGGTACTGGTCGAACCATACAGCGTGGTGCTCATGCGGAAGATCCTGTGCAGGTGGATCAGCCGATTATGCGCCCACGCGCGCGATCGTTGCTCAGCCGCAGCTGCTCATGCAGGAATCCCGGCGTTCGCCACAGGACATCATCGGTGCGCGCATCGTGCAGTCATGCGCCTTCAGTTCGCAGGCACGGCGCAGGTCCGGGTTGTCCACGTCCTTGCAACGCTTGTCCGGCGCCGGCACCACCTGCTGCTCGCAATTGCCCTGGCGGCTGCCGAGGGAGTCATTCTGCGCCATGCAGCTGCGATAGCCGGCCTGGCACTGCACACGGCATTGCGCCGATGCGGGGAAATCCGCGCCTTCGTACGACGCAGGGGTGCTGCAGCCGGCCAGGGCCAGCAGCACGCCTACCACGATGAATCGATGCAGGGCCATGGACACGTCCTGTGCGAGCGTGCGCCGACCGTAGCAGAGTAACCGCTACAGGAGCGTTAATCCTTCTGCCCACACAACAACGGCGCCACACGGGCGCCGTTTCCTGGTCCGCGGCGGAAGGCTTACTCCACCACTACCGGAATCTTGCCGATGCGGGCCTGCCATTCGCGCGGGCCGGTCTTGTGCACCGACTCGCCGGTGGAATCAACCGCCACGGTCACCGGCATGTCCTGCACGGTGAACTCGTAGATCGCTTCCATGCCCAGGTCGGCGAAGCCGACGACCTTGGCCGCCTTGATCGCCTTGGACACCAGGTAGGCCGAACCACCGACGGCCATCAGGTAGGCCGACTTGTTGTCACGGATCGCCTCGATGGCCGCCGGGCCGCGCTCGGCCTTGCCGACCATGCCCAGCAGGCCGGTCTGCTCCAGCACCTGGCGGGTGAACTTGTCCATGCGGGTCGCCGTGGTCGGACCTGCCGGGCCCACCACTTCATCGCGCACCGGATCGACCGGGCCGACGTAGTAGATGAAGCGCCCCTTCAGGTCGACCGGCAGTTCCTCGCCCTTGTTGAGCATGTCGACCATGCGCTTGTGCGCGGCGTCGCGGCCGGTCAGCAGCTTGCCGTTGAGCAGCAGGGTCTGGCCGGGCTTCCAGCTGGCCACGTCTTCCGGGGTGATCGTGTCCAGGTCCACTCGGGTGCCCTTGGACGCGTCGTAGGTCAGCTTCGGCCAGTCTTCCAGCGACGGCGGGTCCAGCATCACCGGGCCGCTGCCATCCAGCGTGAAATGCGCATGGCGGGTCGCAGCGCAGTTCGGAATCATCGCCACCGGCAGGTTGGCCGCGTGGGTCGGGTAATCGTTGATCTTGATGTCGAGCACGGTGGTCAGGCCGCCCAAGCCCTGGGCGCCAATGCCCAGGGCGTTGACCTTCTCGTACAGCTCCAGGCGCAGCTCTTCGATGCGGTTGGAGGCACCACGGGCCTGCAGCTCGGTGATGTCGATCGGCTCCATCAGCGCTTCCTTGGCCAGCAGCATCGCCTTCTCGGCGGTGCCACCGATGCCGATGCCAAGCATGCCCGGCGGGCACCAGCCAGCGCCCATGGTCGGCACGGTCTTCAGCACCCAGTCGACGATCGAGTCGGACGGGTTGAGCATGGCGAACTTGGTCTTGGCTTCCGAACCACCGCCCTTGGCGGCCACGATCACATCGACCGTGTTGCCCGGCACCACCTTCACGTTCACCACGCCCGGGGTGTTGTCCCTGGTGTTGATGCGCTTGCCGGCCGGATCAGCCAGCACCGAGGCGCGCAGCTTGTTGTCCGGGTGCATGTAGGCGCGGCGCACGCCTTCATTGGCCATGTCTTCCACGCCCATGGTGGCGTCGTCCCAGCGCACGTCCATGCCGATTTCCAGGAACACGGTGACGATGCCGGTGTCCTGGCAGATCGGACGGTGGCCTTCGGCGCACATGCGCGAATTGATCAGGATCTGGGCCATCGCTTCCTTCGCGGCCGGCGACTCCTCGCGCTCATAGGCGGCGGCGAGGTTCTTGATGTAGTCGACCGGGTGGTAGTACGAGATGTACTGCAGCGCGTCGGCGATGGACTGGATGAGGTCTTCCTGCTTGATCGATGTCACGGCTTGCTCGCTTGCTCGAGGCTGGCGGGGGTAATCCACCCATTTTACCCCCTCCCCCGGCCGCAGGGTGGTAGTGCCGGCCGCTGGCCGGCAAGATCTGACCCTGGCCCCCTGTCACGCCACGCGCCGCTGCGGCGTCCTTGCCTACATGAACGCCGAAACCGCTTTCCAGACCCACCGCCCGCGCCTGATGGCGCTGGCCTACCGCCTGCTCGGCAGCCGCGCCGACGCCGAAGACGTGGTCCAGGATGCCTGGCTGCGCTGGTCCGGCGCCGATCCGACCGGGGTCCGCGATGCCGAGGCCTGGCTGGTCACCACCACCACACGACTCGGCCTGGACCGCCTTCGTGCCGCCAAGCGTGAGCGCGCGCACTACGTCGGCCCCTGGCTCGCGGAGCCGCTGGCAGTCACGCTGGAGCCCGATCCTGCGCCCGACCCGGCCCAGCTGCACGCGCTGGCCGACGATGTCTCGGTCGCCTTCCTGACCCTGCTTGAGCAGCTGGGCCCTGAAGAGCGCGCCGCTTTCCTGCTGAAGGAAGCCTTCGACCACGACTATCGCGAGATCGCCGACCTGATCGGCCACAGCGAGGCCAACTGCCGGCAGCTGGTGCACCGAGCGAAACAGCGCCTGCAGTCCGGGCGGCCCCGCTTCAACGCCGACGCCAGCCAGCACCGGCAGTTGCTGGCGCGCTTCATGGATGCTTCGCAACGTGGCGACAGCGAGGCGATCCAGGCTCTGCTGCACACCAACGCGTTGCTGGTGTCCGACGGCGGCGGCGTGGTCACCGCGGCAGTGCGTCCACTGCTGGGCGCCGAGCGCATCGGCCGCCTGTTCTGGGCGATCGCACGTCGTGGCGCGGTGCATCCAGCGCAGCTGGGCTACGTCAACGGCGAGCCGGCGATCCTGCGTTTCATCGGCGACCGCCTGCACTCAGTCACCACCATCGAGGTGGTCGATGGCCGTATTGCCAATGTGTACAGCGTGCTGAATCCGGAAAAGCTGCCGGATGTTGTCACGCGCGGCGACGGTACGGCGTCCTGGTAGTGAAAGGCGGCCACTGTGGCCGCCGTGGAGCCGAAAATGTCCGACCACGCCTCTCCCCGCGTTCCGTACACCCGCCTGGCCGCCGAGGCCTTCAAGGGCCTGCTGGCCACCAGCAAGGCGGTGCATGAAAGCTCGATTGATCCGACCCTGATGGAACTGCTGTTCCTGCGCGTATCGCAGCTCAACGGCTGTGGCTACTGCATGGACATGCACGGCACTGCGCTGCGCAAGGGCGGCATCGAGCCGCGCAAGCTGGACACGCTGCCGGCCTGGCATGAAAGCCGCTTCTTCGATGCGCGCGAACGCGCGGCGCTGGGCTGGGCGGAGGCGCTGACCCGGCTGACCGACGGTGCACCGTCGCAGGAAGTGTTCGATGCACTGGCCCCGCACTTCGATGAGAAGGGCATCAGTGACCTGAGCATGGGCATTGCGGTGATCAACGCCTGGAACCGGCTGGGTGCGGGGCTGCTGCCGCCGCTGCCGTAAAGGGGGGCTGGCCGGGCTGCCGCCCGGCACCCGCAGAGGCAACAGCCGAAACAACAGCAACGTCAGAAGCTGGTTTCCTGAGGGATGGCGAGGTGGATCCGGTTACGGGAGACGCCGTAAACCCGTCCTTGGGGGCTTGGCAGCCGCATCCATGCGGCTGACACTCCCGCAACCGGACCCACCCCGCCCTCCACGGACTTCTACTGCTGCTGGTAGGTGTCGACCCTGGTCGACACGGTAGATCCACGCCATGCGTGGATGCAGCAGGGTCAGATCCCGTTGCAGGACAAAGGGATCTGACCCCGGGCCGCACGCCTGCACTGACCCCCTCTGCACGGCCGGGGCGCGCACAATAAACGGATGCCTGCTGCCTCCGAAAAGAAACCCAGCCTGCGCCAGCGCTTCAGGGCGATGCGCAACCTGCCCCCGTTCCTGCGCATGGTCTGGAAGACCAGCCCCGCGCTCACACTGGCCAGCCTCGGGCTGCGCCTGATCCGCGCCCTGCTGCCTGTGGCGATGCTCTACGTCGGCAAGCTGATCATCGACAGCGCGCTGCACCTGAGCCAGCACGATGCCGGCTTCCCGCCGCTGGCCGAGGCACTGTCCAGCGGCCTGCTCAACCCGCTACTGGGCCTGCTGGCGGTGGAGTTCGGCCTGGCCATCGCCTCGGACCTGCTCGGCCGGTTGGTCAGCTATGCCGATGCCCTGCTCTCGGAGTTGTTCGCCAACGTCACCAGCATCCGTTTGATGGAACATGCCGCCACGCTGGACCTGGAGGACTTCGAGGACCCGGACCTGCAGGACAAGCTGGACCGTGCGCGGCGCCAGACCATGGGCCGGATGAACCTGATGAGCCAGTTGTTCGGCCAGGTGCAGGATGCGATCACCGTGGCCAGCCTCGCCGTCGGCCTGCTGGTGTATGCGCCGTGGCTGATCCTGCTGCTGGCGCTGGCGCTGGTGCCGGCCTTCATCGGCGAATCGCACTTCAATGCGGCCGGCTACAGCCTCAACTTCCAGTGGACGCCCGAGCGCCGCCAGCTCGACTACCTGCGCCAGCTCGGCGCCAGCGTGGAAACGGCCAAGGAAGTGAAGATCTACAACCTGCACCGCTTCCTGGTGGAACGCTACCGGCGGCTGTCGGTGGCGCTGTTCCAGGCCAACCGAGCCCTGGCCCGGCGCCGCGCGTTCTGGGGCACGCTGCTGGCTGCGCTGGGCACACTGGGGTACTACACCGCCTACGCCTACATCGCCTGGCGCACGGTGCGCGGCGACTTCTCGATCGGCGACCTGACCTTCCTCGCCGGCAGCTTCCTGCGCCTGCGCCAGCTGCTGGAAGGCCTGCTGATCGGCTTCTCGCAGGTGGCCAGCCAGGCGCTGTACCTGGATGACCTGTTCTCGTTCTTCCAGATCCAGCCGGAAATCCACTCGCGCGATGGGGCCGTGCGCGTGCCGCAACCGATCCGCCAGGGCTTCGTATTCGAGAACGTCGGCTTCCGCTACCCCGATGCCGAACAGTGGGCGGTGCGCCATCTGGATTTCCAGCTGCACGCCGGCGAAGTGCTGGCCCTGGTCGGCGAGAACGGCGCCGGCAAGACCACCCTGGTGAAGCTGCTGGCGCGGCTGTACGAACCGGACGAAGGCCGCATCCTGCTCGATGGCCGCGACCTGCGCGATTACGACCTGGATGACCTGCGTGCCAACCTCGGGGTGATCTTCCAGGACTTCGTGCGCTACAACCTCAGCGCCGGCGAGAACATCGGCGTCGGCCAGGTCGAGGCGATGGACGACCAGGCACGCATCGCTGACGCGGCGCGACGCGGCATGGCCGAGGAAGTCATCGACGACCTGCCCGGCGGCTACGACCAGCAGATCGGCCGCCGCTTCAAGCAGGGCGTGGACCTGTCCGGTGGCCAGTGGCAGAAGATCGCCATTGCCCGCGCATGGATGCGCAATGCGCAGGTGATGATCCTGGATGAGCCAACGGCAGCGCTGGATGCCCGCAGTGAGTTCGAGGTGTTCCAGCGGTTCAGGGAACTGGCGGATAATCGCACCGCAGTACTGATTTCCCACCGCTTTTCCTCGGTACGCATGGCCGACCGCATCCTGGTGCTGGCCGATGGCCGGATCGAGGCCAGCGGCACCCATGAACAACTGATGGCCCAGGGAGGGCGGTACGCCGAGCTGTTCGAGCTGCAGGCAGCGGGCTACCGCTGAGAACGCCTCTCGTTCCGCCTAATGAGAACCTGTCTCATTTGAGATAGAATCATCCCCGACGACTTTCGATAGATACGCCCATGTCCTCCGCTTTCGGCGCCGAAACGGTGCTTGAGGTCCGCCACTGGACCGACGCCTACTTCAGCTTCACCCTCACCCGCGACAGCGGCTTCCGCTTCGAGAACGGCCAGTTCGTGATGATCGGCCTGGAAACCGAGGCGCGACCGCTGTTGCGCGCCTATTCCATTGCCAGTGCCAACTGGGAAGAACAGCTGGAGTTCTTCAGCATCAAGGTGCAGGACGGCCCGCTGACCTCGCGCCTGCAGCACATCAAGCCGGGCGACAAGGTACTGGTCGGCAAGAAGCCCACCGGCACCCTGCTGATCAGCGACCTGCATCCCGGCAGGAACCTGTACCTGCTGGGCACCGGCACCGGCCTGGCGCCGTGGCTGTCGGTCATCAAGGACCCGGAAACCTACGAGCGCTTCGAGAAGGTGATCCTGTGCCACGGCGTGCGCTACGAAAAGGACCTGGCCTACCGCGATTACTTCGAGAGGGAACTGCGCGAGCACGAGTTCCTCGGCGAGATGATCGGCGACAAGCTGCTGTACTACCCGGCCGTTACCCGCGAGCCGTTCGCCAACCAGGGCCGCCTGACCCAGCTGATGGAGAGCGGCGAGATGCAGCGCACCCTCGGCCTGCCGGAACTGAGCCCGGAGAACGACCGCGCGATGATCTGCGGCAGCCCGCAGATGCTGGCCGACCTTCGCACCGTGCTCGATGCCCGGGGTTTCCAGGTTTCGCCGCGCATCGGCCAACCGGGCCACTACGTGTTCGAGCGCGCGTTCGTCGAGAAGTAAACCGTTGCGCCTGTAGAGCCGAGCCCACGCTCGGCTCGCGCGCACCGCGCGCCCTCAATGTCGGCCGGACGAGCAGCCGAGCGTGGGCTCGGCTCTACAACAGCGCTTCGATCGCGCTGCGCAACTGCTCCGGCCTGGTGTTGGGCGCATGCCGGGACACCACCTGCCCCTGGCGATCGACCAGGAACTTGCTGAAATTCCACTTGATGCGGGCACTGCCGAGCAGGCCACGTTTTTCGTGCGTCATCCAGGCCCACAACGGATCAGCGCCCTCGCCGTTGACCTTGATCTTCTCCGACAGCGGAAAGCTGACCGGATAGTCCAGCGAACAGAACTGGCGGATCTGCGCCGCGTCCCCCGGCTCCTGCGCACCGAACTGGTTGCACGGGAAGCCGATCACCACCAGGCCGCGCTCGCGGTAGTCCTGCCACAACTGTTCCAGGCCGGTGTACTGCGGGGTGAAGCCACAGCGGCTGGCGACGTTCACCAGCAGCAACGGGTGGCCCTGATAACGGGCCAGCGCCTGCGGCTGGCCGTCGAGGTCACGGAAGCTGAAATCGTAGGCGCTGGTCATGATGGCCGGCCGTGGGCGGTGAATGCATGGTACCCGCGACCCGAGCCGGCAACATGCCTTTTGACACAAGTGCAGGCGCCGCCGGTCGGGTTAACCTCGGGCCCTTGCCTGCCTTACCGGAGTTCCTACCTTGACCACTCGCCTTGCCCTTGCCGTGGCCATGTCCCTCGGCCTTGCCCTGCCCGCCTTCTCGGCCGGCGCCGCCACCCCGGCCGCCAGCACCGCCGCCCAGCAGGCCAACCCGTTCTTTGCCGAAAGCCCGCTGCCGCTGCACTTCCCGCAGTTCGACAAGATCAAGGACAGCGACTTCGCCCCGGCCTTCGACGCCGGCATGGCGCAGCAGCTGAAGGAAGTGGAGGCCATCGCCAACAACAAGGCCAAGCCGACCTTCGACAACACCATCATCGCCCTGGAAAAGAGCGGTGACATCCTCGACCGCGCGACCACCGTGTTCTTCAGCCTGGTGGGCGCCGATACCAACGACACCCGCAAGAAGCTGCAGGCCGACTACTCGGCGAAGTTCGCCGCGCACAGCGATGCGATCGCGCTGAACGGCAAGCTGTTCGCCCGCATCCAGGCGCTGTACGACACCCGCAGCCAGCTGGGCCTGGACGCCGAAGGCGTGCGCCTGGTCGAGAAGTACTACGACAACTACGTGCGCGCAGGCGCCAAGCTGTCCGAGGCCGACAAGGCCAAGCTGAAGGAGATGAATGCCGAGCTGGCCAACCTGGGCACCAAGTTCAGCCAGAACGTGCAGTCGGAAGTGAACGCTTCGGCGATCACCGTCGATGACGTCAAGGAACTGGACGGCCTGTCCAAGGAGCAGATCGCCGCCGCCGCCGAAGCCGCCAAGGCCCGCGGCCAGGACGGCAAGTACGTGATCACTCTGCTCAACACCACCGGGCAGCCGCCGCTGACCAACCTGGCCAACCGCGCCCTGCGCCAGAAGATCTACGAAGCGTCGGTCAGCCGTGGCAGCCGCGGCGGTGAGTTCGACAACACCGCGCTGGTCTCGCGCATCATGCAGCTGCGTGCCGACAAGGCCAAGCTGATGGGCTTCCCGAACTTCGCCGCCTACAACCTGACCAACCAGACCGCCAAGACGCCCGAAGCGGTCAACGCGATGCTGGGCAAGCTGGCTCCGGCCGCCGTGGCCAACGCCAAGCGCGAAGCCGCCGACCTGCAGGCGATGATCGACAAGGAACAGAAGGCTGCGCGCAAGCCGACCTTCCAGCTGGAACCGTGGGACTGGGCCTTCTACAGCGAGAAGGTACGCCAGGCCAAGTACAACTTCGACGAGTCGCAGCTGAAGCCGTACTTCGAAATGAAGAACGTGCTTGAGAACGGCGTGTTCTACGCCGCTGGTCAGGAATTCGGCCTGACCTTCAAGCAGCGCACCGACCTGCCGGTCTACCACGATGACGTCACTGTCTACGACGTGTTCGACGCCGACGGCAGCCAGCTGGCGATCTTCATCTTCGACCCGTATGCGCGTGCCTCCAAGCGCGGTGGCGCGTGGATGAACTCCTACGTCTCGCAGTCCAAGCTGACCGGCTTCAAGCCGGTGGTCGCCAACCACCTGAACATCCCGAAGCCGCCGGCGGGCCAGCCGACCCTGCTGACCTGGGATGAGGTGAACACCACCTTCCACGAATTCGGCCACGCCCTGCACGGCATGTTCTCCAACGTGAAGTACCCGTACTTCTCGGGCACCTCGGTGCCGCGTGACTTTGTCGAGTTCCCCTCGCAGGTCAACGAGATGTGGGCCGACAACCCGGTCATCCTGAAGAACTACGCCAAGCACTACCAGAACGGTTCGGCGATGCCGCAGGCACTGCTGGACAAGGTGCTGGCTGCCGCCAAGTTCAACCAGGGCTTCGCCACCACCGAGTACCTGGGTGCGGCCATGCTGGACCAGCGCTGGCACCAGATCGGCGCCGACCAGGTGCCGGCCGCCAAGGACGTGATGGCCTTCGAGCGCGCCGCGCTGGAGAAGGACGGCATCTACTACGCGCCGGTTCCGCCGCGCTACAAGACCCCGTACTTCAGCCACATCATGGGCGGCTACTCGGCCGGCTACTACGCCTACATCTGGTCGGAAGTGCTCGACGCCAACACCCAGAAGTGGTTCAAGGACAACGGTGGCCTGAGCCGCAAGAACGGCGACCACTTCCGCGCCACCCTGCTGTCCAAGGGCGGCAGCGTGGATGCGATGCAGCTGTTCCGCGATTTCGCCGGCCACGAGCCGCAGATCGAACCGCTGCTGGAAAAGCGTGGCCTGACCGGCGCTGGCAACTGATCGCCCGCGTACCGGCCTGAAACGGAAACCGCCCGGGAGACCGGGCGGTTTTTTGTTGTGGCTGGGTCAGAGCCCTCTTCTGCGAAAAGGGATCTGACCCCGCTCTTCAGCGCGGCGCCACGTACCCGCCCGGCACGCCTTCCGGCGACAGCACCAGCTGCCACAGCTGCGCATGCCGGCAGCGGAAGGTGGCCATCGATCCGGCCAGGTAGAAGCGCCACATGCGGCGGAAATGCTCGTCGTAACGGGCATCCAGCCGCGGCCACGCGGCTTCCACGTTGCGTCGCCAGGCCTGCAGGGTCAGGTCGTAGTCGGTGCCGAAGTTGTGCCAGTCTTCCAGCACGAACCGACCTTCGAACGCCCGGGTGATCTGCACCGCCGAAGGCAGCATCGAGTTGGGGAAGATGTAGCGCGCGATCCACGGATCGGTGCGATGCCGGGAGATGTTGGTGCCGATGGTGTGCAACAGCAGCAGGCCACGCGGCGACAGGCAGCGCCGGGCCACCTCGAAGAAGCTGGCGTAGTTCTTGTCGCCGACATGCTCGAACATGCCGATCGAAAAAATCGCATCGAACGGTTCGTCCAGCTCGCGGTAGTCCTGCAGGCGGATCTCGATCGGCAGGCCGGCACACAGCTGGCGGGCGAATTCGGCCTGCTCCTGCGAAATGGTCACGCCGACACCGCTGACGCCATAGCGCTCGGCGGCAAACTTCAGCGCCTCGCCCCAGCCACAGCCGATGTCCAGCACGCGCTGCCCCGGACGCAGTCCCAGCTTGCGGCAGACCAGGTCGAGCTTGGCCTCCTGCGCGGCGTCCAGATCATCGGCAGTGCGCCAGTAGCCGCAGCTGTACACCAGGCGCTGCCCGAGCATGGCCTGGTACAGGTCGTTGCCGAGGTCGTAATGGCGGCGGCCAACTTCGTAGCTGCCCTGCCCGGCCTGCAGATTGAACAGGCGCGCCTTCAGGGCATCGGCCACCTCGCGCCAGCCATGTACCCGTTCGTCCAGGTGCGCCTGCATCAGGTGGACGAGGAATTCATCGAGGACGTTGGCATCCCACCAACCCTCCATGTAGCTCTCGCCGAGACCCAGCGAGCCGTGGCCCATGACCCGCGCAAAGAAGCGCGGGTCATGCACCTGGATGTCCTGTGGCTGGGTACCGCCGATGCGGACCCCGGCTTCCTGCAGCAGGCCGGCGACCCGCTCCTGCAACCCTGTATCCACGCCACCTCCTCGACTGCGGTCAACCGCGTGCGAACAGCTCCACGTAGTCCTTGGCCACGTGCGGCAACAGCACCGCCGCCGGTACATCGGCGGTCTGGGTGCCGTCCGAGTATGGGCCCACCTGGTACGGCGGGAACACAAAGCGCAGCGCGGTGATCTGCCCCTTGTCGTCGGTCAGCGGTTGGAACTGGCTGAAATTGTCGGCCTGCGGGCCGGTACCGTCGGCGATCATGCGCGATGCGTTGCGCAGTGATTCCTGCAGCTGGGCGGGGTCCATGTCCTCGCCGCTGAGGCGGGTGGCCACGCGTTCGCGCAGCTGGTCGGCGACGAAATCGCTGATTGCCTTCCATCCCTTGGCATCGGCCACCAGCTTCTCCGCGCTGAGCATCTGCTGGTGCTGCGGCAGCCATACGAAGCGGGCCACCAGCGGCTCGCCGTGGGCGCCACCGGTGTAGCGGCTGCCATCGGCACTGACCACCACCAGCTGCGGGGTTTCCAGCAGCTTCTCGAAACTCAGTGACAGCTCGTAGGGCATGGTCGGCTTGTCGTTGCCGAGTCCGTCCAGCGCTTGCTGCAGGTCGCTGCGCGCGCTGGTGGCATAGTCCTGCAGCGCGCGCGCCAGGCCCGGGTAACGGTCGATGCCGGCCGGGTAGCTGATGCCCACCACCTCGCGTTCGTTGTTCTCGATCACGTCGCGCAGGTCAAGCGGCGCCTCCGTGGCCGGCGTCTCACCTGCAGCGCTGGCCTCGGCGGCGGGGGCCGCATCGGTCGCCGGTGCCGGCTCGCTCTCGCGCTGGCAACCGGCCAGCAACAGCACGCCCACCACGCCGGCCAGCACGCTGCCGCGCAATGGCCGGTTGTTTCCAATCTTCATCGGGATCCCCTGTTCATGTTTGTACATCATCGCCTGCCATGGCTGAAGCGTGGCCCGCTGGCATTCAGCCAACGAGCAGGTCGTGGTACTCCTCGTGCCGCTGCAGGAAGGCTTCGGCATACGAACATGCCGGCACCACCTTGTACTTCTGCTCGCGCGCAAAGCGCAGCGCCACACGGGTCAGCTCGCCTGCGATGCCACGGCCGGCAATCGGCTCGGGCACTTCGGTATGTGTGATGACCATGCGCTTGCGTTTGATCTGGTAATCGAGCACCGCCAGCTGTCCGCGCACACGGGCGGTGAAGCGATGGTTGGCCAGGTCGTGTTCGACCTCGTAGGCCAGACCGGGGGGCGTGACCGAAGCCATGGAACTGTCTCCTGCGGCGACTGCGTGGATGGTGCGCAGCCGGGCGCCATGATCGCGTGAAGCCTGAACAGGGGCAAGTCCAATCCATTCACGTCAGATTTCGACCCTCAAGCTGGAGGGAGGACGGCCGCTATCGCCTGTGGAGGGGTACGGCCAGGCTGGCACGGCCCTTGCGACCGTTGACCATGCGCATCACCGCGGAGGCCCCGATGCACCCCAGCGATTCCCATTCCGATACCGACCACGCCCTGCTGGAGGGCCTGCTGCAACTGGCGGTGGAAGGGCAGACCGAAGACCAGGATTTCCAGCGCATCGGCGAAGAAGTGTTCGCCCGTCTGCTGGACACCTACGGCCAGCAGACCCGCGCCTGACCAGGAGCGGAGGCCCTGCCCCGGGGGGGGGGGCCCCGGGGCCCCCCCCCGGCCCCCCCCCCCCCCCGCGGGGGGGGGGGGGGGGGGGGGGGGGGGGGCGGGGGGGGGGGGGGGTGGGGGGGGGGGGGGG
>NZ_JAWIRW010000005.1:216546-260702 GCF_036319985.1 Stenotrophomonas sp. SMYL89
CCCGCCCCGCCCCGGCCGGGCGGCCCGCGCCGGGGGGCGGACCCCCGCGCTCCCCCCCCCGGCCCCTCAACCGCCGCCGAGGCGGAAGGTCGGGTTGGAGAGTTCGCGCAGGAAGTGGGTGAAGATGCTCGGCTGCATGGCCAGCATGAAGATCACGCCGAACGCTGCACCGGCCAGGTGCGCGCTGTGGTTGATGCGATCACCACCGCGCTTGTCCATCCAGATGCTGTAGCCCACGTAGAACGCGGCATAGACAATCGCCGGTGCCGGGATGAAGAACACCAGGATGATCGACCACGGCTTGATCAGGATGAAGGCGAACAGCACCGCCGACACCGCTCCGGACGCGCCGAGGCTGAGGTAGTTCGGGTTCTTCTGGTTCTTCAGGTAGCTGGGCAGGATCGAGACCAGCAGCGCTCCGATGTAGAACGCCGGGTAGGTGAGGTAGCTGCCGGTGAGCTGCACCATCACACTCTCGATGAATCCCCCGAAGAAGAACAGGGTGATCATGTTGAAGATCAGGTGCGACCAGTCCGCGTGGATGAAGCCATAGGTCACCAGCCGGTCGTACTGGCGGTGACGGTCGATGGCCGGCGGCCACAGGATCAGGCGGTCGGCCAGCTTGCGGTTGTTGAACGCCATCCACGACAGGATGGCGGTGATGGCGATCAACAGCAGATTGACGGGGGTCATGTCAGGCTCAGGCGCTACGGTAGTTGTCGACCATACGATAGCGTTTCGCGTACCAACCGAAGGCCAACGCCGCGACGAAGGCGAAACCGGCGAAGAAGAACATCAGGAATGCCGCCTCGCTCAGGCCGGTACTGGCGATCTTGTGGGTCACCGTGTCATTGCGCACGGCGGCATTGGACAGCAGCACCCACAGGTTGCCGATGGTGGTGGTCAGGTTCCAGAAGCTCATCACCACGCCCTTCATCGCCTGCGGCGCCTGGCTGTAGGCGAATTCCAGGCCGGTGGCCGAGACCAGCACCTCACCGAAGGTCAGCAGCGCGTACGGCAGCACCTGCCAGAAGATCGACATGGCGTTGCCCCCGTCCATCACCACCTGGATACCGCCGACCACGATCCAGGCCAGGCCACTGAAGGCGATACCGGCGGTCATCCGGCGCAGCGCGGTTGGCTCGAAGCCGAAGCGGCGCAGGGCCGGGTACAGGACGAGGTTGTTGAACGGGATCAGGATCATCACCAGCAGCGGGTTCAGCGCCTGCATCTGCGAGGCGGTGAACCAGCTGGGCATCTGCATCTGCTGGCCCTGCAGGACCCAGGTCGAGGCCTTCTGGTCGAACAGCGAGAAGAACGGCGTGGTCAGGGCGAAGATCACCAGAACGCGCAGCACCGAGCGCACGCCTTCAACCGCTTCGGCCGGATGCAGGCCACGGGCGCGATCCAGCTGCAGCCAGGTGCCACCACCGATACCGGCCAGGATCGATACCAGCGCCAGGCACAGGCAGATCACGATGCCCAGCGAGCCCACCAGGCCGAACGAAGCCACTGCCAGCACCAGGCCGAGCACCGCGATCACCAGGCCCGGACGCCCCTGGCCCGCCACGCGCGCGGTCAGCGCGGTGCGCACCACGTTGGCGAACGAATGCGGATCCTTCGGCGGCAGCGGCACCAGCACGTAGCGCTTGCGGCCGAGCCAGAACACGAAGGTGGCAACGAACATCAGGATGCCCGGGATACCGAACGCCCACTGCGGGCCCCAGTTCTTCAGCACCAGCGGAATCAGCAGCGAGGCGAACAGCGAGCCGAAGTTGATGATCCAGTAGAACGCGTCGAACACGATCTTGGCCAGGTGCTTGTTGCTCTGGTCGAACTGGTCACCCATGAACGAGGCCACCAGCGGCTTGATGCCACCGGCGCCCAGCGCGATCAGGCCCAGGCCGAGGAAGAAGCCCTCGCGGCTGTTCTCGAACAGCGCCAGGCACAGGTGGCCGGCGCAGTAGACCAGGCTGAACCACAGGATGGTGTGGTACTTGCCAAAGAACCTGTCGGCCAGCCAGCCACCGAGCAGCGGGAAGAAATACACGCCGATCATGAAGCTGTGCATGATGTCCTTGGCTTCACCGGCACGCCCTTCCGCAGTGATTTCCTGCAGCAGCAGCGAGGTGATCAGGAACTGCACCAGGATGTTGCGCATCCCGTAGAAACTGAACCGCTCGCAGGCCTCATTGCCGATGATGTACGGGATCTGGCGCGGCATCTTTCCCTGGCCGGCGATGGGGGCAACTGCGTCGTGGCTCATCCTGTAAGGCAATCCTGCAAAGCGAAAGGCGCAAGGTTACCGGAACCGGGGCTTGCGAAGCACGCTGCAGGGCTGCATGACAACGGTGCCAATCCATGGCAGGCAGCTTGGGCCCTGCCGGAAGTCACGGCACCTCCACGACAAAAGCGTAAACTTATCGTTATGCGCCCCCTCGCCCACGCCCGTCTCCTGCTCAGCTGCCTCGCAATGGTGCTGGCGTTGCCGGCCCAGGCTCGGACGCAGGTGCCGGCCAGCGCAAACGGTGACGCCGAGCCGCGCCAGCTGACCGTGGCCGCACTGGAACTGCCCAGTCGCGATGACGCGCAGTGGAAGCTGCGTCGCGAACAGGTGGCAAAGCTGCTCACCGAGCTGCGGCCTGACGTGATCTCGGTGCAGCAGGTGCTGCAGCAGCAGGGCCGCAATCCGGCCTGCTGGCTGGCCAGCCGGCTGCGCTACAGCTGCGACTTCGTTACCGCCGACCCGCCCAGCCAGCCGCTGCGGCATGGCAACGCCATGCTGACCCGGCTGCCGGTCAGCGAGGATGGCGTGACCCTGCTGCACCCACCCGGCACCTTCAGTGCGGCCGGCATGATGCGGCTGAAGCTGGGCGAGGCGCTGGTCAACATCTATGTGGCGCGGCTGCGCCCGGACCCGGACGAGACCACCGCGCGCCAGCACCAGACCAGCGACCTGATGACCTGGATCGGCGCCACCGCCGAGGGCATGCCCAGCCTGATCGCCGGTGATTTCTCCGCGACCACGGTGGAACTGGTACGCAGCACCCCCGGCTTCCAGCCGGCCCGGCGCAATCCTGGCGGTCGCCCCGAGCCCCCGGCGGCCAGCGGCGGCGGCGCCAGTGGTCACGGCCTGGACGTGCTGTTCCAGGTCAAGCACTTCGGCGGCATCCGCCAGCAGCCGATCCTGCTGCCCGCCGACGGCGATCTGCCCGGCCTGCGCCTGGGCGTGATGGCCACCCTGCGCCTGCAGGGTGATACGGCCACGACCGAGTAACCCCGCCTCCGGCCCCGGTGGGTGCCGACGGTGGGTGCCGACCTTGGTCGGCACATCCCTGCCGCGCGCGCAGGTGCCTCCCGGCCCCCCCCGCGCGGGCCCCCCCCCCGGCCACACGCCCGGCCCTGGGCGGGACCCGCCCGCCCGCGCGCGCAGGTGCCTCCGTGCCGACCAAGGTCGGCACCCACCAGGTCCTACCCGACGTCCAGAATCCGGGAAACAAAAAAGGCCGGGGTTTCCCCCGGCCTCTTCGCTTCATCCCATTACGGCAATCAGGCGATCGCTTCCTGGTAACGGCGCTCGACTTCGTTCCAGTCGATGACGTTGAAGAACGCGCCGATGTATTCCGGACGGCGGTTCTGGTACTTCAGGTAGTACGCGTGTTCCCACACGTCCAGGCCCAGGATCGGCGTGTTGCCCTCCATCAGCGGGCTGTCCTGGTTGCCGGTGCTCTCGACCACGACCTTCTTGTCCGGGGTCACGCTCAGCCATGCCCAGCCACTGCCGAAACGGGTCAGCGCGGCCTTGGTGAAGGCGTCCTTGAACTTGTCGAAACCGCCCAGGTCCTTGTCGATGGCCTTGGCCACGTCACCCACCGGGTTGCCGCCCGCGTTCGGCGCCATCACGGTCCAGAACAGCGAGTGGTTGGCATGGCCGCCACCATTGTTGCGCACCGGGCCCTGCAGGTTCTCCGGCAGCGACTTGAGCTTCTTCACCAGTTCTTCGACCGGCAGGTCAGCGTACTCGGTGCCTTCCAGCGCCGCGTTGACGTTGTTGATGTAGGTCTGGTGATGCTTGGTGTGATGGATTTCCATCGTCGCCGCATCGATATGCGGTTCCAGCGCGTCGTAGGCGTAGGACAGCTTGGGCAGGGTGTAGGCCATGATGCATCTCCTGATTGCGAGGGCACCCGACGGTGTCGGGCGTTGCGCGGTGAATGATGGGGACAGACCGCCAGATTACCAAGGGGGATGTAAAGGAAATTGCGTCCTGCCAGTGAGCACGACGGCAATTGTTACGCACCGGTGACGCACCGCGCTCCTCATGCACCGTGCAGCGCAGGAGCGCTACAGTGCCTGCCACCACCCCTGCCCGCCCCTGCCCATGCGCAACCCCCGGCTGCTGATCACCGCCATCGCCCTGCTGCTGCTCGGCCTGGTCGTCAACCATTTCATGCAGCGCCCTCCGGCGCCACAGTTCGCACCGGAACTGCAGGGCACACCCGCCGCGCGTGCGCCGGCCGCTGCCGGCGCAGGCAATGACAGTGGCCTGCCCGCCTTCCTGCCCGCCGAAGCCCGGCAGACCATCGCCCTGATCCAGCGCGGCGGGCCGTTCCCGCACCGCCAGGACGGCAGTACCTTCGGCAACCGCGAACAACAGCTGCCGCAGCGCCCGCGCGGTTACTACCGCGAATACACCGTGGACACCCCCGGCGCACGCACCCGTGGCACGCGCCGCATCGTCACCGGCGGTGATCCGGCGGAGGCGTGGTACTACACCGACGACCACTACGAATCATTCCGCAGCTTCACCGTACCGGCCCAGGGAGCGCAGTGATGAGCCATGACGATTTCGGCCTCGGCCTGCATGACATCAACAACGCTGGCGTCTACGCCATCGACAGCGACGACATCAGCGCATTGGCCGCCGCGATGCGCGACGCCGGCCTGAAGGTGATCCGCATCGATCTGGAAGGCGTGGCCGACAAGCGCACCCTGCTGGCACGGCTGGCGGCGCAGCTGGATTTCCCGGCGGGCTTCGGCGGCAACTGGGATGCGCTGTCGGACAACCTGCGCGACCTGCAATGGCTGCCGGCCAACGGCTACGCGCTGTTCCTGGCCGACGTGGATGCACTGCGTGCCGCCACCCAGAAGGACTTCGACACCCTGCTGGATGTGATGGATGAGGCCAGCCGTGACTGGGTCGGCCGCGATGTGCCGTTCTGGGTGTTCCTGTCGCAGAGCGCGTAAGCGCAACGCCCTGGTAGAGGCCGACCTTGGTCGGCGCTTCTGCGCCAACCAAGGTTGGCACCCACCAAAGCACGCCAGCACGACCGCCACATCCCGCGGTGGGTCCAGCGAAAAGCCCCCTTGTTGTTCAAGGGGGCGCGCCAACGGCGCGGGGATAGGGAACATGCGTGGACAACGGCAGCCGCTAGCGGCTGCCGTTGTCTTCCTGCAGCTCTTTCTTGAAGGGAATGTCCGGCGGCGGCCGTGCCACGGCCGGCTGGTCCTGCATGTTCGGATTGGTAAGGCCACAGCCTCCACCCGCCTGCAGGATCGAGATTACACAGGAGATCTTCGTACCGGTGCCCGGCAACGGAATCTCCATCGACTTGATGCCCTTGCGCACCCATTCGGCCAGCAGTGATTCCTGCGGCACCCAGTACTTGTCGAACGAGGTCGGCGTGTAATCGTACGGTGGCCGCTTCAACCAGGTGCCGGACTGCGCGATGCGCTCCTTGCTCCAGCCATCATTGGCGCCGCCGGGGGCGCCACGCTCGGCGTGACCGTCACCCTGCTGCCCCGGCACGCGCACGCTGCCATCGGCATTGAACAGGCCATTGCCCTTGCCGGCCACACTGGCCTGGCTTGCACCCCTGCTGGCGCCGTCGTGGTTGCGGCTCGACGCGCCCCAGTCGTCGCCCTTGGCAGGCGTGGCCCAGTTGCCCGGGTTGGGAGCCGGACGCGCGCCGGCCTGGGCCGGTGTCGTGCTGGAGGCGGACGACCGTGGCGTGCTGCTGCTGGCCTGGCTTGCAGTGCCGGCCGCAGGCGCCGCCGTTGCCGCTGGCGCGCTGCCGCTGGACGTTGAGGGCGCCGCCGCGGGTGCCGACGCAACTTCTCGCTCGCGTACCTGCACGTCACGGCCGGCAGGCGCACGCACGGTCGGCTCGCGCCCGGCCACAGCAGCCATCCGCACCTGCGGATCGACCACGGCCTGCACTTCGCGCTCGCGCACCTGCACGTCGCGCTGCGGCACACGGACCTGCACATCGGCCGTGCGCAGCGGTTGCGATACCGCCGGTGCATCGACCGTACTGACTTCGCGCTCCTGTACCTGGATGTCACGCAACGACGGCGCACGCACCGCGACTTCAGGCGTGCGTACCGGAGCCGGGGTGGGTGGCGCCTGCACCGGCTGCACGCTGCGCTCGCGCACCGTCGGCGTGGTGTCGCGCGGCACGATGCTGACCTCCGTGCGCGGCACGCTGACCGGTGGCACCACGAAATCCGTACTGGCCTCGGCTACTTCAGTGGCCTGCACCGGTGACGGTGGCGGTGCCGCGACGGGCGCCGGCTCGGATTCGGCGGGTGGCGGTGGCACGCTAGCCGTCACCGCCGGAGCGAATGCAGACGCCGCTGCCGACGCGGACGCCGGGCGCGGCTCAGGCGCCGTTGCGGCCCCTGCGTCCTGGCCAGCTGCAACCTGCCCCGGCGGTGCAGCCGCCGCCGCTTCGGCACCTGGCTGATCGCCGCCGCCTTCCTGGGTGGCGCGACCGACGAACTCCACCTGCACGCGCTGGCCTTCGGCGCCTTCTTCTTCCGGTGCCGTGGTGCGGATCACTGCTACCCATAGCAGCAGCATGAAGAACAGCAGATGCAGCAGCGCACTGGCCAATGCCGAGATCCAGCGCATCCAGCGCTGGTCGCGCGGCGCGGCATCCCAGTCCTGCCAGAACAGACGACGCACCGCCTGCCACGGCGACAACCGGGGCAGCTGCCCCGGAGGCCCCGGCAGCGGGCGCGGCAACAGCACCGCGATCAACTCGCTGGCGTGCAGCGGCCGCGGCAACGGACCGAGCGAGCGCAGCCACAGCGCCCAGCCATACGGCAGGCGCGTGGTCTTCTCGAGGACGGCCCTGGGCTGCTGGCGGGCCAGCAGCAGGTCGATGAATTGCTCGGCCCGGGTCAGAGGCACGCGTCAGCGATCAGGCGGCGTTGCCGCGAGGGATATACGGCGCGTGGCCACTGTCGTGGTCGGTCGCGTCGCGGACGGCGGTCACGCCCGGCACGCGGCCCATCAGGGTCTTTTCAATGCCCTGCTTGAGGGTCACGTCGGCCATGCCGCAGCCCTGGCAGCCACCACCGAAGCGAAGCAGCACCACGCCTTCGGCCGAGACTTCCTGCACGGCCACCTTGCCGCCATGCGAGGCCAGCTGCGGATTGATTTCATTCTCCACAACCCAGTGCACGCGCTCGACCAGCGAGGCGGCATCGCCGGGTGCTTCACCCTTGATGCGCGGCGCCTTGATGGTCAGCTGCTGGGTACCGGCGCTGCCGGTGACGATATCGATCTCGGCACCGTCGAGCCAGCCGACACTGCTCGCGTCGACGTAGAGAGTGAAGCCATCGCAGTCCACCGCCCACTCGTCGCCAAGCAGGTCGGCCGGCTCGGCGAACTCCAGCCGGGCGTCAGCGCGCGGAGTACCGGGATCGACCGCGCTGAGGCGCACGCCCATGCCGGGCACCCCCTCGCGTTCGATCAGCTTGCGGAAATGGGTCTGGGCAGTGTCGGAGATCTGGATCATCAGGCTATTCTAGCCAAGTAAGCGTCAGCCGCTCATACGGTTTATACACCGTCCGGCGCATTGTTCAGTCAACACGAGGTGGAGATTCCCATGGCCGACCTGATTCCGCTGGCCCAGGCCCGTTGCGTGCCGCGCAAGGGCAGCGACCACAAGCTGGGCGAGGCCCGCCTGGCCGAACTGCTGCCGCAGATTCCCGGCTGGGAGCTGAGCGAGGGCGGGCAGGCCCTGACGCGCACCTTCCGCTTCAAGGATTACTACGCCACCATGGCCTTCGTGAACGCGCTGGCCTGGATTGCCCACCACGAGGACCACCATCCGGACCTGGGCGTGCATTACGACCGAGCGGTCGTGCGCTTTTCCACCCACGACGTGGGCGGCCTGAGCGAGAACGACTTCATCTGCGCTGCAAAGACTTCGGCCCTGACGGAGCAACTGCCATGAACGTACGTTTGCTGAGCCTGTCCCTGATCGCTGCGACCGGCCTGGCCGGCTGTGGCGCGTCCGAGCCGCCGGCACCACCACCGCCCGCGCCGACCGAAGTCGCAGCGGTGAAGACGCCGCCGCCGCAGTACCCGCTTGAACTGGCCTGCATGGGCGTGGGCGGCACCAGCACCTTCAAGGTGACCATCGGCACCGACGGCAAGCCGAGCGAGGTTGCGCTGCTCACCGGCGCCGGCAACCCGCAGCTGGATGAACTGGCCAAGACCGCCGTTCAGGGCTGGCAGTTCAATGCCGCCACCCGCAACGGCCAGCCGGTGCCGGCCACCATCCAGGTGCCGGTCAGCTTCAACCCGCCGCAGCCGAAGCCGGACCAGTGCTTCGCCATCGAAGAACGCCTGCGTCGCGGCGGCTGATCGCCCGTACCCCGACGAGGCCCGCCGACGCCCGCCTCGCCCTCGCCGCCCCGGCCCTGACCGGGGCGGTTGTCTGTTGACCAGGACCGCGTCGGTAGATGCTGCAGATTCCCCCCGAAAACATCTGGATCGCGCTGGCGGTCACCCTCGCGGCCGGCCTTGCCACCGCGATCGGCAGCCTGTTGGTGCTGTTCTCGCGCCGCCCCAACCCGCGCCTGCTGGCCTTCGGCCTGGCCTTCGCTGGCGGCGCGATGGTCTACGTCTCGCTGTCGGAAATCCTCAACAAGTCCATTGCCTCGTTCGCACTGGCCTATGGCGAGCGCACCGGCTTCACCTACGGCACCCTGGCCTTCCTGCTGGGCGTGATCGTCATCGTGCTGATCGACCACTTCATTCCCAACCCGCATGACAGCCTGGACAAGCAGGATCCCGCATTCCGCGAGAACAGCCGCGAGTACCTGAAGCGCGTCGCGCTGCTGACCTCGATCGCGATCACCGCGCACAATTTCCCGGAAGGGTTGGCGACCTTCTTCGCTACGCTGGAAAGCCCGTCGGTGGGCATGCCGCTGGCCTTCGCCATCGCCATCCACAATATTCCCGAGGGCATCGCAATCGCGGTGCCGGTGTACTTCGCCACCCAGAACAAGTTCTATGCGTTCAGTGCCAGCCTGCTGTCCGGCCTGGCCGAGCCGGTGGGCGCGGCGCTGGGCTACTGGCTGCTGTCAGGATCGCTGTCGCACGCCACGTTTGGCTGGGTGTTCGGACTGATCGCCGGCGTGATGGTGTTCCTGGCGCTGGACGAACTGCTGCCTGCGGCCAAGCGCTACGCCAAGGGCCACGAAACCGTGTACGGGCTGGTGGCCGGCATGGGCACGCTGGCGATCAGCCTGGTGCTGTTCAAGTGGTGAGGGGTTCCCGGCCAACGGGCTGAGCCCCCTCGCGGCTGGCGGAGCGAGATTCCGGGGTTGGGCCGAGCGAGGTGGGTTTGCGGGGGACGCCGTAAACCCATCCTTGGGGGCTTGGGCGCGCCATCCATGGCGCTTACACCCCCGCAAACCCACCTCGCCCGGCCTCTGACAGGCTATAGGCGTGCCAGCCGCGCGATGAAAGAATGAAAAAGCGAAGCCCGCGCTGCGCGCGTGAGTCGAGCGTGGCTCGACTCTACAAGGGCTGCGTGCGGGTATGGGTCTACGCTGCGGCTGTCAGGTCCGCCTTGTAGCGAGCCGAGCACCGCAGGTCCGGCGAGGGCGAAGAGGCGCGGGTGTCTGAGTGCAGCGAGTTCCGCGCCGCCCCTCGGCGGACCGAGGAGCGCAGGGTACCGGCGCGCAGCGCCGGCTCGCGGATGGCGGCGTGTTTCTTTGGTTACTTTCTTTGCACGAGCAAAGAAAGTGACAAGCCCACTCATCGCAGGGAAGCGACGGCGCCGACCAAGCACCCGGCGCCGCCGAACCGCCGTCAGCGCAGGCGGTCCAGCGCCTCGACCAGCTCATCCGCCAGCGGTGCGTTCAGCACATACGGGCTCTTGCCGTCGTCCAGTGCGAACTCCAGCGAGGCCGCGTGCAGGAACAGTCGCTTCAGCCCGATCTGCTCACGAAGCCGCTTGTTGACAGCAGGATCGCCGTACTTGTCGTCACCGGCCACGGGATGCCCCAGGTGCTGGGCATGCACGCGGATCTGGTGGGTCCGGCCGGTCTCGATGCGCACTTCGCAGTAGGAATGGCCGCCGCGGCGCTCCAGCACCCGGAAGTGGCTGATCGATTCCTTGCCGATCGCGTTGACCTGCACATGGCGCTCGCCACCCTGGCGCAGGCCGACATGCAGCGGCGCATCGACCGTCATCACGCCGTCGGGCATGCGCCCGGCCAGCAGGGTCAGGTAGCGCTTGCGGATGCCGGCACCGTGGTCTTCACGCAGCAGGGCCTGAAGTTCGCTCAGCGCCGAGCGCTTCTTGGCCACGATCAGCAGGCCCGAGGTGTCGCGGTCCAGCCGGTGGACCAGTTCCAGGGTCTGCCCCGGGCGCAGCGCGCGCAGGGTCTCGATGGCGCCGAAGCTGATGCCGCTGCCACCGTGGCTGGCCACCCCGGTGGGCTTGTTCAGGGCCAGCAGGCGGGCGTCCTCGAAGACGATGGCCTGCTCCAGGCGGCGCATGAACGCCTCCGGAGGACCGGCCTTGTCTCCCTCTTCACTGAGACGGACCGGCGGCACACGCACCTCGTCACCCGCCTCCAGCTTGCGTTCGGCCTTGGCACGGCCGCCATTCACCCGTACCTGGCCGCTGCGCACCAGCTTGTAGACCAGGCTGCGCGGGGCGCCCTTCAGCTGGCCAAGCAGGAAGTTGTCCAGGCGCTGGCCGGCGCGGTCGGCGGGAACGGTGATCATGCGCACGGAAGGCTTGTCGCCAGCGGGTTTGGTCGGGTCTTGGGCGGTCATCAGGCTGTTTATTCTGTTACACTCGGGGGGCGAGATAAGGGATTGATTTCGTTGGAAGTTACTCAGGGCCAGAAGCCCAGCTTCCGACGAATCCGGCACAGTGCGCGACCACCGCCCGCGGGGCGGCCATGTTAGCGGCTCACCGGCCTTCCCGGCCATCGCCGGATGCCTGACACGCAACCGTGCTGAACATGTCCCGCGTGGCGCTCCAGCCTGGCTGACAGCTGCCTGCGGCCTGTAACACCCCAAAACCCATAAGAGTGAAGCGCTCCCGCGGCCTGCCGTGGTGTCGTAGCGCTGGAAACCCAAGCCGCCCTCCCCGCGCTTGCGCGAATGGGCGGCGAACCGTGTCCAGAGGCGAAACCCCATGGCGTTCCGCGCGGTAGCCGCTTGCGAGGAACGCAACAATGAAGCGAATGCTGATCAACGCCACGCAGGCTGAAGAGCTGCGTGTTGCCATCGTGGATGGCCAGTCGTTGTATGACATCGACATCGAACAGCCGTCGAAGGAACAGAAGAAGTCCAACATCTACAAGGGCCGGATCTTCCGTATCGAGCCCTCGCTGGAAGCGGCCTTCGTCGAATACGGTGGTGGCCGCCATGGCTTCCTGCCGCTGAAGGAAATCTCCCGCGACTACTTCCAGGCCGGCGTCGACCACAACAAGGCCGGCATCCGCGAGCTGCTGAAGGAAGGCCAGGAGATCGTCGTCCAAGTCGACAAGGAAGAGCGTGGCAACAAGGGCGCTGCCCTGACCACGTTCATCTCGCTGGCCGGCCGCTACATGGTGCTGATGCCGAACTCGCCCAGCGCTGGCGGCGTGTCCCGTCGCATCGAAGGCGAAGACCGTGCCGCCCTGAAGGACGCCCTGGACAAGCTCAATATCCCTGATGACATGGGCGTGATCATCCGTACCGCCGGCGTCGGCCGCGATGCGGAAGAGCTGCAGTGGGATCTGGACTACCTGCTCAACGTCTGGCGCGCCATCGCCGAGGCCGCGCTGAGCAAGCCGGCCCCGTTCCTGATCTACCAGGAATCGCGCCTGATCGTGCGCGCCCTGCGTGACTACCTGCGTGCCGACATCGGCGAGATCCTGGTGGACACCGAGGAGATGTACGAGCACGCCCGCGAGTTCATGCAGCAGGTGATGCCGCAGACCCTGCGCAAGCTCAAGCACTACAAGGACGACATCCCGCTGTTCAACCGCTTCCAGATCGAATCGCAGATCGAAGGCGCCTACGAGCGCAACGTGCGCCTGCCGTCGGGCGGCTCGATCGTGGTCGACCAGACCGAAGCGCTGACCGCCGTCGACGTGAACTCCTCGCGCGCCACCAAGGGCAGCGACATCGAGGACACCGCCTTCCAGACCAACCTGGAAGCGGCCGAGGAAGTGGCCCGCCAGCTGCGCCTGCGTGACCTGGGCGGCCTGGTGGTGATCGACTTCATCGACATGGCCTCCAACAAGCACCAGCGTGAGGTCGAGAACCGCCTGGCCAACGCGCTGAAGTACGACCGCGCGCGGGTCCAGGTCGGCCGCATCTCGCGCTTCGGCCTGCTGGAAATGAGCCGCCAGCGCCTGCGCCCGAGCCTGGGCGAGTCCAGCCAGATCGTCTGCCCGCGTTGTGACGGCCACGGCCGCATGCGCAGCGTCGAGTCGCTGTCGCTGTCGATCATCCGCGTTGCCGAAGAGCATGCAATGAAGGAGAACACCGGGCAGGTGCTGGTGCAGGCCCCGGTGGAGATCGCCAATTACCTGCTGAACGAGAAGCGCAGCGCCCTGCGCGAGATCGAACAGCGCCACGAAGCGCCGATCGTGATCGTCGCCGACGAGCAGCTGCACACCCCGCACTACACCGTCACCCGCCTGCGCGAGAACGAGCTGGGTGAAGAAAGCAGCAAGCCCAGCTACCAGCGCGGCACCCCGCGCAAGCTGCCGGTGCACGCCCTGACCAAGGGCCAGCTGAATATCCCGCCGCCGGCCGTGACCCAGGTCAAGCACACCTCCCCGGCCCCGGTGCGCGAGGAAGCAGAACCGGCCAAGGCGGCGCCTGCCCCGGTCGCCGCAGCGCCGGTGGCAGCGGCACCGAGCGGTGGCGTGATCGGTTGGCTCAAGCGCGTGTTCGGTGGCGAACCGGCCCCGGCACCGGCAGCCGCGGCTCCCGCCGCCCGCCAGCAGCAGGACGGCGGCCGCAAGGACCGCAACAAGGATCGCAACAAGGACCGCAAGGACCGTCGCGACGAAAACCGTGGCAACGGTGGAAACGGCAACGCGCAGCAGCAGAAGGATGGCGGCAACCGCAAGGACCGTGCTGAGCAGCGCAACAAGGACGGCCGCAACGGCAACAACGGCAATGCCCAGCAGCAGCCGCAGCAGGGCAAGCAGAAGGATGGCCAGCAGCAGCCGCAGCAGCAGAACAAGTCGCGCAACGAGCAGCAGGGCCAGAACCAGCAGCAGCCGAAGCTGAAGCAGCCCAAGCAGCCGCGTCCGCAGCAGCAGGACGGTGACAAGCCGGCCGAGAAGCCGCAGCGCAACGCCGCCGATGCACCGGCCGAAGCCGTGACCGCGGCAGCAGCCGTGGCCGCCACCGCCGTCGCCGCCAATGTGGTGACCGCGCAGGAAGCCACTGCCCCGGTTGCGCCGGTTGTGCCGCTGGCCGCCGCTCCGGTGGACGCCGCAGCACCGGTCGAGACCGCTGCCAACGCTGCCAGCGAGGCCGAGGTGATTGCGGTTGCCGGTGAAGAGGCTGCAACCGACCCCAATGGCGAGCAGGCAGGCGAAGGCGCGACCCGCCGTCGCCGTGGCCGTCGTGGTGGCCGTCGTCGTCGTCGCGGTGGCGCCGAGAACGCCGCCGGCAGCGATTCCCTGAGTGATGACCAGGACGATGGTGATGACGGTGATGACGCCGATGGCGCTGAGCCGAACATCGACAACCCTGCCGGCACTGCGCCGGCCGCCGCCGCACAGCCGACCCGTTCGCAGCCGGAGTTCGATTTCGATGACGAAGCCGAACCGGTCGCTGTCGAAGCCGAGAAGCCGGCCCGCGCTGCCGCCGCTGTTGTCGCCGCGCCGGTCGCGGTGGTGAGCAGCGCCGTGGTCGAGGCTGCCGCACCGATCACCGCCGAAGTGCCGGCGCCGGTCGAAACCGCAGCCAAGGCAGAGCCAGTGTCCTCGCCGGTGCAGACCAGCATGCTCGATGCCATCGACGCAGCAACCCCGGCGCAGCCGGTGGCCGCTGCTGCTCCGGCGGTCGAAGCAAAGCCGGTCGCGGTTGAAGCAGCCCCGGCTGCGGAAGTCGCTCCGGTGATCGAGGCCAAGCCGGCGGCAGTCGAGGTTGTACCGGTGGCTGAAGCCAAGCCGGCCGTTACCGAAACCGCTCCGGTGGTAGAAGCCAAGCCGGAGATCGTTGAGGCTGCTCCGGTGGTTGAAGCCAAGCCGGTCGCCGAGCCCGTCGTGGTCGCCGAACAGCCGGTCGCGCCGGTGGCGGTGGAAGCCGCGCCGGTCGAAGCCGCCGCCCCGGTCGCCGAAGCGGTGGTGACGCCGTCGATCGACCCGGTCGCCGACGGCCACACCGACGCTGCCGCCCAGGCGGCCGAAGCCAAGGCCGACGAAGAAGATGAAGAGGCCGCCAAGCGCACGCCGCCGGCGAACTGATCAATCTTTGATCGCCTGAAACGAAACGGCGGGGATCGATGATCCCCGCCGTTTCTGTTTGTGCCGTGCCGTGGTGGTTGCCGACCTTGGTCGGCGGCGTTGATTCAACGCACGCGGATACGTCCGTGCCAATCAAGGTTGGCACCTACCGAAGCAGGTTTGCTCAGGGTTTCGGCGCGAACTGCAGGCGGGTCCACACGCCGTAATGGTCCGAGGCCCAGCGACCGCTGTCGTCGGGCTGGTCGAACAGGATCTTCGCCTCGCGCGCAACCATCTCGTCCTGCTGGAAGAAGATGTGGTCGATCCGGGAGGGCGCCTGGTAGTAGTGGCGATTGAGCGTACTGACCCCGGCAAGGTCGGTGTTCACGTGCACGCTGCCGTAGCTGTCGCCGTAGTGGCTGCGCAGCTCGCTCAGGTCGCCGGCATCCACCAGTGCATTGAAGTCGCCGGCGATCACCACCGGAGCACCAGCCGACGTCGCAGCGATGAAGCGCAGCAGGTCCTCGACCTGGCTGCGGCGGATGCGTTGCCCGCTCTCGTCACTGCGCTCGTTGAGATGCGTGGCGTAGACGTTCACTGGCGTGCCGTCGACGTCGATGCGCAGGTGAGCAACCGTGCGGTAGTCGTCCAACGGCTGCAGCAGATGATCGCCGTGGGCAAGGATCGGTCGCCGGGTCAGCAGTGCATTGCCATAGCGCTTGGGCGCGCCCACCGGATCGGTGGACACGAACACGTACTTGTAGCCGAGCTGGCTTGCCAGCCACTGCGCCTGGTTGCGCACGTTGCGGCGCTGGATCACCTCCTGCAGGGCAACCGCATCCGGCTGCAGGCGCTTGAGCTCGGCCAGGATCGTGCGGCGCCGGCTCGGCCAGTCTTCGCGGTCATGATGCAGGTTGAAGGTGACCATGCTCATGCCTGGCGCGGAGGCAACGTCAGCCGCTGTCGCGGTGGCCGGCTCGGCCGCCATCAGCGCACCCGGCAATGCCAATGCAATTGCCAGCCCCAGGGCACGCACGGTCGTGCGCACCCCTGCCCCTTGCTGCTTCATCGTTACTGCCCCTTGCGCTCGGCGCGGCGCACCGCGCCCGGTACATCGATCTCGACCCGCGCCGGCAGCTGGTGCACGTGCAGTTCCTTGTTGACCCATTCGGCCGCTTCACCGTTGATGGTCGCCTCGCCCGGATCGCCGGCGTACGGCCACGGCAACACCACGCCACCGACCGGTGGCAGAAGGCCCGGCTGCACCTCCAGCACCAGCTGCTTGTCGCTGCGCTGCAGGCGGTAGTTGAGCTGGCCCTGCGGGGTGCGCAGGCCCTGAACGGCGATGCCCTCGCCCTGCAGCCACGCGGTCGGCACGCCAGCGGCCAGCACCAGCGCATCGTCCATGTCGCGGTTGTAAGCGAACATGTCCAGCGCCGAACGCACGAAATCCGAGGCCACCCACGCGTGCGGCAGGTCGCCGACGAACAACGGCTTGCGCGGGGTGCGCGAGACCACTTCGGCCCACTGGTTCCAGGCCTGCGGCGCACGGTCCTTGAAGAAGAATTCGGTGGCCTGCCAGGCGCGGTCACGCCAGCCCAGGCGCACGAAAGCGGCCACGTTGCGCCACTCGTACGGGGTGTAGTCCTTCCACTCCCGCTTGCCATCGCGACGGGCCACGAACTCCTTCCAGTAGCGCTCGAAGGTCGCCTCCAGCGCCTGCTGCGGCAGTCGGCCCTGCTCGCCGCCCGGCGCCAGCGCGATGGTGGTCGAGGTCGCATCGAAATCGCCCAGTTCGGCCGAGCCCGGCAGGTAGTCGATGGTGTGCTGCTGCATCGCCGACAGCAGCGATGCCTGCAGGTCATCACGGAACTGGTCACGCGATTCAGCGATCTGCATCGCCTCGACCTTGCCCAGCTGGGTCGCAAGCAGCGCCGCGTCCTTGTAGCCGCGCAGCGCCCAGAAGTTGTCCCAGTACGAATGCATCGGCTTGGCCGAATAGCCTTCGTGGCTGATCGAGGCCGGCATCATCCCGTAGAAGGCCGGGTTGCGCGCGCGGTTCTCTTCGGTGCGCTCGCTGGCGCGCAGCTGCTCCATGTAGGTGTAAGCGCCCTGCACGTGCGGCCACATCAGCTCGGTGAAGGTGCTGTCGCCGGTATAGCGCCCGTACTCGGCGATGCTGTAGATCAGCTCACCGTGGCTGTCGTTCTCCGGCACCGGGTCGCTGCCGCGCGCGTCGACGCAGCACGGCACCTTGCCGTTCTCGAACTGGTACGGCGCATACCAGTTGATGTAGTCACGCACCGCATCGCTGCGCCCCATGCGCAGCAGGCCCTCGGAAATCATCGCGCCATCGCGGATCCAGCTGCGGGCATAGGAACGCGTGCCCGGCTGCAGGCGCGGCCCGACGCGCGAGATCAGCATGTGCGCGACTGCCGTGCGCAGGGTGTCGACCAGCGGCTGGCCCGCAGCGGGCACCTGCAGCGAGACCACGCCCAGCTTCTGCCGCCACTGCTCGGCCACCTGCGCCTGCGCCTTGGCCACGTCCAGCGCCTTCGGCGCCCAGCCACCGGTCTGCGGCAGTACCACCGCCACCTCGCGGCTCTGGCCGGGCTCGAGCTTGATCGTGTAGATCAACGCGCCCGACGCCATGCCGGTGCTGTCCTTCACTGCGGTGGCTGCCGGGTACTTGCCGTCCGCCAGATGCATCGCATCGAGCTTGCCATCGAACGTGCTGGCAAAGCGCGCATCCGGAACCTGCAGCGGGTAGATGCGCGGCTCGCCGTTGACCCGCACCAGCTGCTCGCCGACATCCAGTGCATCGATGCGGCTGAAGCCACCGACGGTATTGAGGAACTGCGTGGGCGGATTGACCTGCCACGGCCGGATCGCCAGTGCCAGGGTGTATTCGTGTGCGACCTTGTCCGGATTGCTCAGCCGGTAGCGGCCGATCAGCTGCGCACGCTCCGGTGTGCCCTGCACGAAACCGGTCACCGCCAGGCCGGCCTTTTCATGCACCCAGTCGACATTGGCGATCGGCAGGTAGTGATCCTGCAGCGACTGGGTGATCGCGACCTTTGACCAGTCCAGCAGCTTGCCATCGAGGCGGATGAACGGCTCGATGCTGAAGCTGCCCTTGGCCGGCTCCAGCGCGCCATCTTCGCTGATCAGCGCCTGTTCCTGGCCGCCATCAAGGCCGAGCAGGGTCCAGTACGGCTGTTCGCCCACATAGGCACGCGGCAGCGAGCCACGCGGCAGATCGGCGGCCACCGAGGACAGGAAGGCATTGGGCGTGGCGGCGAACGCCAGCGGCTTCAGTGCGATGTCACGGATGCCGTAACGCCAGTTCGGGCCATCCTGCAGATCGAAGCGCACGTAGCGTGCATCGGTATCCGGCAGCGCCAGCCAGTCACGGCCACCGGCGCCGCTGGTCACCTCGCGCACAGTGCGCCAGTCGCGGCCATCTTCCGAGGTACGCACGGTGTAGCGGCGCGCTTCCAGATTCGGCAGCCAGTCGATCACCGCACCGCCGATCTCGCGGCTCTTGTGCAGGTCCAGGCTGATGGTCTGCTGCTTGACGCCACCGCTGATCCAGAACGTATCGCTCTTGCCATCGATCATGCGGTCCTGCAGCGCGGTGGCGGTATCGGCGATCACCGACGGCACCAGCGCCGAATCATCCTGCGGCGGCAGGCCCTGCAGGGTCAGCTTGTCGAAGCACACCGTGCCGCGGCCGCCGACCTTGCTGTAGATGGTGAATTCGACGGCGGCGCTGCTCGCCATGTCCTTCCCGGGCGACGGCCCCCACGCCTTGTCAATCTGCCGACGCCGGTACTCGACCGGCGTCCATGCCCTGGGGAAGCTGTAGCCGGGACGGTTGACCCACCAGACGTTGTCGCCGCTGGCGTCGATCAGCTTGAACTGCAGGTCGTTGCCCGGCGAATCACCGCGCAGCTGGAAGCCGAAGCGGTAATTGACCGGGTACTCGATGTTCAGCGCACGACGGATGCCGACGTAGCCGGAGACATCGTGGAAATCGTAGTCCAGGCACAGCGCGCGGCCACCGCCGGCGCCGCTGACCGGACGCAGCGAACCGCTGACCTGGTCGGACAGCACCAACTTCCAGGCCGCGATGTCGTCGAAGTCGTCCAGCACCTTCGGTGCCGGCAGCGCCGGGGGTGCGGCGATCGCCAGGGAGGTCCACAACAGGCCCAGTCCAACGGCGATCGCTCGCTTCATCCCTTGACGCTCCCCAGCAACAGACCTTGGATGTAGTACCGCTGCAGCACCAGGAACAGCGCCAGCACCGGGACCACGGTGACCACCGCGCCAGCCATCATCATTTCCACGTCCATGATGTGCTCGCGCGAGAGGGTGGCCAGCGCCACCGGCAAAGTGTAGTGCTCCTGGTCGGTCAACACGATCAGCGGCCACATGAAATCGTTCCATGCGCCCATGAAGGTGAAGATCGCCAGGGTCACCAGCACCGGCTTGAGCATCGGCAGCACGATCTGGAAGAAGATACGCAGCTCCCCTGCCCCGTCGATGCGCGCCGCCTCCAGCAGTTCGTCCGGAATCGAACGCGCGTACTGGCGCACCAGGAAGATGCCGAACACGCTGGCCAGCGCCGGCACGATCACGCCACCGAAGCTGTTGACCAGCCCCAGCTGCTTCATCAGCAGGAACAGCGGCAGCATGGCCACCTGCGCCGGAATCACCAGCGCCGCCATCAGCACCTGGAACAGGCGCTCGCGGCCGACGAAGTTGAGCTTGGCGAAGGCATAGCCGGCCATGGTATTGAGCAGCAGCGAACCGACCGTGATGCCGAGCGACACCAGCAGGCTGTTGGCGAAGTTGCCGCCCATGCCGGTGCGCGCGAACAGCTCATGGTAGTTGTGCGTGGTGACGCTGGAAGGCAGCAGCGGCGGCGGGAAATGGCTGGCCTCGCCCTGCGGCATGAACGAGACCGACACCATCCACAGCAGCGGCGCCAGGCTGACCAGGGCCAGCACCAGCAACGCGCCATTGATCATCCACGGGTACCAGCGCGACTGGCCGATTTCACGACTCATACCAACTGCCTCTTGCGGCCGAAACGCAGCATTACGGTGGTCACCGCCAGGATGATCAGGAACAGCAGGAACGCCACAGCCGAGGCGCGTCCCAGGTTCCACCACTTGAAGCCTTCCTCGAACATGAAATACAGCACGCTGACGGTGCTCTGCAGTGGGTCGCCGCGGGTCATCACGTACGGTTCGGCGAACAGCTGGAAGTAGCCGGACACGGTGATCACCCCGACCACCAGCAGCACCGGGCCGAGCATCGGCAGGGTGATGTGCAGGAACTGCTTCCAGCGCGAGGCGCCATCGATGCGCGCGGCCTCGTACAGGTCATGCGGGATCGCCTGCAGGCCGGCCAGGAAGATCACCATGTTGTAGCCGAAGTTCTTCCATACCGCGAACAGCATGATGGTCGGCATCGCCCAGTTGGGATCACCCAGCCAGTCGATCGGGCTGATGCCCAGATGGCCCAGCCCGTAGTTCACCAGACCGTAGCTGGTATGGAACAGGTAGCGCCAGATCACCGCCACCGCCACCAGCGTGGTCACCACCGGCGCGAACAGTGCGGTGCGGAACAGTGCCTTGAAGCGTGCGGCCGGCGCATTGAGCAGCATCGCTGCGCCCAGCGACACGCCGATCGACAACGGTACGCCGATCAACACGAAGTAGGTGGTATTCCACAGCGACTTCCAGAACATCGGCGTCTGCAGCAGGTCGATGTAGTTGCCCAGCCCGACAAAGCGCAGGTTGCTGCTGTCGGCCAGTGCATACAGGTCGAAGTCGGTCACGCTCAGCGCCAGCGCCGAGGCCACCGGCAGGCCGAAGAACACGCCCAGCACGATCAGCGAGGGGCCGGCGAAGATCCAGCCGGCAAGCGAAGTACGTTTCATTGCGCGCTCCCGGCGGCGACGGCACTGCTGGATCGCGGCGACGATACGCGCTGCTGCAGGCGTTGTTGTTCATGCATCCAGCGGCGCTTGGCCAGCACCTTGTCCACGCGCTGGTCGAGTTCTTCGACGGCCTTGTCCTGCGGCAGACCACCACGCACCACCTTCTCGGTGACGATGCGCATTTCCTGCACGATGCGCTCCCATTCGAGCACCTTCGGCGTCGGCTTGACCCGCTCCAGCTGGTCACGGAACGCTGCGGCCAGTGGATCGTTGGCCAGCGACGGCGCGCTCCAGGTGCTGCGACGTGGCGGCAGGTCGCCGATGATCGAATGGAAACGTGCCTGGATCTGCGGGCGCGAAAGGAACTCGATCAGCTTCCACGACGCTTCCTTCTGCTGCGACTTGCGGAAGATCACCAGGCTGGTGCCTCCGGCGATGCCGGCCCCTGGGCCGTCCGGTCCCGGCAGCGCGGCCGTGCCCCACTGCCCTTCCAGTTCCTTGGGCTGCAGCTTCTTGAACTCGCGGATGTTCCAGGGGCCGGAAATGTAGAACACGTTGAAGCCACGGAAGAACTCGTCCCAGACGTTGGAGATCTGCGTCTCGGACATCTTCGGCGCCCAGCCCTGCTCGAACATGTTGGCGTAGAAGGCCAGCGTGCGGCGGAAGCCCGGGCTGGCGAAGTTGCCGCGGGTGTCGTCGTCGCGCAGCAGCGGGTCGGGCTGCTGCAGCGCCAGCGACAGCTGCTGCTCGAATTCGTTGATCGGCATCAGCACCGCATAGCGGTTCGGGCCCTGCATGCGCTTGATCGCCGCCATCTGCTCGTCCCATTCCTGCCACGTGCGCGGTGGGTGGTCGTAGCCGGCCTTGGCCAGCAGGTCCTTGCGGTAGTAGATCAGGCGGGTGTCGACATACCACGGCACACCGACCAGCTCGCCGTGGATCACGTTGGTATCCCAGATGCCCTGGAAATAATCCTTCTCATCGACCACGGCCGAATGATCGACGAACGGCTGCAACGGGGTCAGCGCATCGAGCTCGGCAAACTCCGGCACCCAGGTGTTGCCGAGCTGGCAGACATCCGGCAGGCCATCGGCGGCGAACGCGGTCAGCAGCTTCTCGTGCGCGGCGGTCCACGGGATGTTCTGCACGTCCACCTTGATGCCGGGGTTTTCGGCTTCGAACTCATGGATCAGCTCGCTGACCACCTCGGCTTCGCGGCCCATCGCCCAGAAGCGCACGGTAGTGGTGCCCGGTTCGGTACGGGCGCAGCCGGCCACGGCCAATGCGGCCAGGGCGGGCAGCGTCCAGCGGCGCAGGCGGTCGATCCAGTTCGGCATCGGGTTACTTGCCCTGGCCTGTGGTGCGGTTGGCATTGTTCTTCTGTTCCTGCGCGGCAGCCGCGCGTGATTCGGCGATACCCACCGCGCGTGCCGCCGCGGCCTTTTCGTCTTTCTGCAGTTCCAGCGGCTGGAACGACCCCTCCGGCGCCAGCCAGCCACCACTGAATCCGGCCCGCTCCAACCCCTTGCGGATGTACGGGTTCTTCTTCATCACTTCCCAGACGAAGTCGTTGCGGTAGTTGGCGATCATGGTCAGGATCGGGCCCTGGTCGATGGCGATGTAGTCGCTGGCGACCCAGCCGCGATCAGGCACCACGCGGCCGGTCTTGATCGGGATGTCGTAGTTGAAGCTGGGGTTGAACGAATCCAGGAAGCCGTAGCTGGAATAGATGTAGTCGCCGTATCGCTTGTGCATCTCCAGCGTGGCCGGGATCACCTGTTCCGGCGCGAACACCACCGACGCGATCGCGGCAGTCGGCGCGATGGTGCCGTCATCGAAGTTCTCGCGCAGGCCGGCGCCGCGCGAAGAGTAATGGCGGAACTGGCGCTGCTCGCCACGATACTCCTGCGTGGTGTTCTGCGGGCCATCGCTGGCGGTCAGGCCCCACACGTTCTCGCCGTAATCCTTCCACTGCATCGGGTTGGCGATGGCGTATTCGCGCTGGGCCAGCGCGGCCGAGCGGCTGTTGAGGAAGTAGGTGCTGCCGCGCTCGCGCATGTACGCGTCCTGGATGTCGCGGAAGTCGATCCAGACGTGGCTGTACTGGTGGCCGAACAGCGGGCCGAAGGACAGGTATTCCTGGCCCTGGTAGACACCCCAGTCGTTGTCATAGGTACGCGTCCAGACCGTCCACGCGTCCGGGCTGACCGGGTGCGTCGGCGACCCCAGGGCGAGGATGTAGACCATCATCGCCTCGTTGTAGCCCATCCAGTCATGGTCGATGAAGCCACTCTCGGGGAACCAGCCCATCGAGATCAGCGGCGCACGCTGCTGCAGCCAGGGCCAGTCGACCTTCTTGTACAGGGTGTCTGCGATCTGGCGGATCTCCTTCTCGCGCGGATCGTCTCCGTCGTAGTACGACTGCGCGAACAGCACGCCCATCATCAGCAGCGCCGTATCCACCGAGGACAGTTCGACCCAGCTGTCGTAGCGACGACCTTCCTGCATGTCCAGGAAGTGGTAGTAGAAACCCTTGTAGCCGGCCTTGCCGGTACGCTGCGGGCCCATCGGCACGTCGCGGAAGAACTTCAGCGTGGTCAGGGTGCGGTCGATCGCCTGGTTGCGGCTGACCCAGCCGTTCTCGATGCCGATCGGATAGGCAGTCAGTGCGAACCCAACCGAGGCGATGCTGGCGAACGGCCGCGACGGATAGCGGTCCGGGGTCAGCCCGTTGATCTCGTTGGTGGTGTCCCAGAAGAACTGGAAGGTGCGGCGCTCGATGTCATCGAACAGCGGCGGCAGCTCAGGTTTCATCGGCCGCGGTGGTGCGTCGGCCTCGATCAGGATCACCGGTGGGCGCGGCTTGGCAGGCTCCTGCTGGGCCGGCTGGCAGGCGGCCACGGCCAGGCTCAACGCTGCGGCGGACAACAGATGGCGTGCCTGCATGGCGCGGTTCCTCCGGTGGTCTGATCGATGGGAAAGCATAACGTCCAATGATCTGAAATCGTTTACAAGGTGCGTTCTTAAAAAACCACGAACATCGTGGCCTGACACCGCGATCATTGCCCACGCCGCTGCCCCCTGGCCGGCAGCGGCGTGGGCAATGGACCGGCACGGAGCCGGCCATTGCCGTTTTCACGCGATCGATGCCGCCGGCGAACCGGCGGCATCTGGGTCGTGCATCTACATCCGGGCTTAGAAGCGGAAGCCCACTTCGGCCTTGACCTGGCGCGGCGTACCGACGATGTCGCCGGTCTCGTTGTAGCTCGCGGTCAACTTGCCATTCTTGTAGTAGTTGTAGTTCGAGAAATTGTCGAAGTTGAACACGTTGATGATGTCGATACGCGCATACAGCTCGGTATCGCCCGGCATCTTGAACGTCTTCGTCGCCTGCAGGTCGACCGAGCGATAACCGAAGATCTTGCCACCCAGCAGGAACTTGCCGTTGCCACCCGGAACCGCCGCCATCGGGGTCGGCAGGTCGAAGCCATTGGCCTGCGGCACGCCGTACCAGTCGTTGATCGCGGTCGGGGTGGCCAGGGTGATCTTGCCACCGAAGGTGATGCCCCAGAAGCCCGCATACGAACCGGTCACCACCAGGCGGTGACGCGGCGCGCCGTTGGAGCGGATGGTCGGGTAGTCACCGATCACGCCACGGTCGAACGCGTAGTGCTCGTTGATGTCACGGTTGTGGCGGGCGGTGGTCCAGGTATAGGCGATGGAGGTGCCCCAGCCGCTTTCCTGGGTGAACGGCTTCTGCGCCGACAACAGGATCTGGGTCGCACGGGTCTTGATGCCCTGCTGGCCGATGATCAGGCTGCCGAAGCCCGGCACGTTGCAGCTCCACGCCTGGCTCAGGCCGGCCTCGGTGCCACCGCACAGGCGCGGGTCATCGAAGAAGTTGCCGGTCGGGTAGCGGTTACCCAGGGTGAAGGCAAAGCCATCGTAGGTCAGCGTGCGCGCGATGGTGGCGTCGGTCAGCCAGTCACCGATCTGGTTGCTCATGCCCAGGCTGAACTGGTCAGCGTAGGGCACCTTGAGATTGTTGTTCAGCAGGTCGACTTCCAGGCCGGCGTTGCTGGTCGAACCGACCAGACTCTGCAGGTTGCCGATACCGTTGAGCAGGTTCGGATTCCAGTCATAGCAGGCGGCGTTGCCCTGGAAGCACTGGCCGGTGGCTGGGTTGCGGAAGTAGATGGTCGGCTGCGGCAGGGCCAGCTTGGTGGTTTCCAGCTGCAGGTAGTCGAACAGGTCACGGTCGTAGGAACGGCCGGCACCACCGTGGATCACGTGCTGCTCGTCGGCATTGATGTCATACGAGAAACCCAGGCGCGGCTGCCAGGCATTCTTGAATGCCTTGCGGTTGTGGCCGTTGCTGATGTAATCGTTGATGTTCAGGCCGCTCAGCGCCAGCGTGTCGGCGTAGCTCTGGCCAGCGGCGGCACGCGGATCCTGCGCGAACAGCGCATTGACCACTTCCGGCGGGGTCACGAAGTCCAGATAGGACGGGTTCTTCTCGTAGTCCCAACGCAGGCCGAGGTTCAGCTGCAGGTGGTCGTTGACCTGCCAATCGTCCTGGATGAACAGGCCGATCTGCTTGACCTTCGAACGCACTTCACCCGACACGCCGGACACGCCGGTGACCGGCTTCACGAACTGCGCCTTGTACGGGATGCTGTCAGGGAAGGCCGGGTTGTCGATGGTGTAATAGAACTGCGGATTGATCTGCGCCGCATCGGAGGCGTACAGGTCGATCTGCTTGTACTTGGCGCCCATCTTGATGGTGTGGTCGCCAGCCCACTCGATACCGTCCAGGGTCAGGTTGTCTTCGATCGACCAGCCCTTCTGGCCCTTTACCTGCGACGACATCGCCGAGGAACCACCGATCGAGACGATGGCGCGCTCCTCGCTCTTGCCGTCCGGCGCGGTGTAGTTGAAACCGTTGCCCATGCTCAGCGGCTTGGGATTGTTGAACGAATCCTCGTGGGTCACCATCAGCTCGTTGTAGTAACGCTCACCGCTGTGGTTCCAGCGCAGCGCGTAACGACGGTCGGTGTTCTTGGTTTCCTTGCCGTGCATCGGCGCGGTCTGGTCCGAGAACTGCTGCTGGGTTTCATCGCGGTCCTGGAAGGTCAGTTCCAGGCGATCGTTGTCGGTCGGCTCGAAGTCGACCTTGGCGAAGATCAGGTCCTGCTGGAACGGCTGGCTGGCCGGGCCCAGGCCGGCCTGGGCATCAGCCGGGACGCGGTTGGCCTTGTTGGTCACCGCACCATGCGGTGCGATGGTCACCGGCAGATCGAAGCGCTTGGCTTCATAGGTCACGAAGAAGTGGGCCTTGTCCTTGACGATCGGGCCGCCCAGGGCGAAGCCGTATTCCTTCTCGGCAGAATCCTCCTTGCCCTTGCCCGGCTGACGCTCGGCCGGGGTCATCGCGCGCATGCTGTCGTTGGTATAACGGTAGAAGGTTTCACCCTTGAACTCGTTGGTACCCGACTTGGTCGCGGCCGTGACCGCTGCACTGGACACCTGGCCGTACTCGGCCTTGTAGTTGCCGGTGATGACCTTGTACTCGCCGATGGCCAGCTGCGGGAACGGGTTACCGGCACTGCCGGACTGGCCGGCCACGCCGCCGCCCTTGACGTAGCTCTTCTGGCCCACACCGTCGATGTAGACGTTGGTGCCGTCGGAGTTGGTGGCACCGCCGCGCAGCGAGGTGTTGCCCTTGGCGTCGCGGGTGAAGATCATGCCCGGCACCGCGTCAGCGAACTCCAGGAAGTTGCGCGAGACCTGCGGGGTGGTCTGGATCTGCTGCAGGCTGACGGTCTTGCCGACTTCGGACGTGCGCACTTCCTGCAGCAGGGTCGGCGCGACGACGTTGACAGTGTCCAGGTTGGTCGCCGCGGTCGAACCCGGCGTGCTGCTGGCGGCACCGGCAAAGTTCAGGGTGGCGGTCGAAGCCACGGTGACGGTGACCTTCTGCGACTGGCCGTTGGCGACCACGTCGTAGGTGCCCGGGTCCAGGCCCATCAGCGAGTAGCTGCCATCGGCACGGACGGTGCCGCGACGGACGGTACCAGTGGCCACGTTGGTGGCGGTGACTTCAGAGCCAGCCTGGGCGCCGGCAACCTGGCCGCGCAGGCTGGCGTTGGCCGACTGCGCCATGACGTTCGGAGCAGCGGCCAGCATCAGGCAGCTGACCAGTGCGGTGCTCAGCAGCCGGCGCGCCGGCGTGCGGAAGGTGGTATGCATCATCAACTCAATCTCCGGGTGGCGGTGACCGCTCGCGCGGTCCCTGCGATCAATCAAAAAAGAAGGAACGCCTCTGGCTTCAACGGCCCGATGGCGGAGTGGTGGAATCGCGAACTATCAAGCGGGGAACCAGGGTCTGCTTGTCCCCTGTCCCATCCGTGGAGGTGCCGTCCATCAACTGCATCAGGCGCGTCATGGCCCGATCGCCGAGCTCGGCGATGCTGACCTGCATGGTGGTCAGCGACGGGTGGACGAAACGCGCCAGTGGAATGTCATCGAAACCCGCCAGGGCGACATCGGACGGCACATGGACCCCTGCCTGCGTGAAGGCATACAGGCACCCCAGGGCCATCATGTCGTTGGCGGCAAACACGGCATCGGGCAGCGCTCCGGCTGCCAGCAACTCCTGACCGGCGCGATGGCCGGAAGCTTCGTCGAAATCACCGGGCAGCTCGATGCCTTCGGCGTCACTGCCGAAAGCCGCCAGCGCGTCACGGAAGCCGCGCAGGCGCTCGCGCGCGTCGAAGTTGAGGTCCGGGCCAGAAATGAAAGCGATGCGGCGGTGACCGGCATCGAGCAGATGGCGGGTCATCGCCATCGCACCGGCATGGTCATCGATGCTCAGCACCGGGTGGTCCTGCCCGGGCAGATAGGTGTTGATCAGCACCGTCGGCAACGACTGCGGCAGGTTGTCGGTCAGGAAGCCGGGGCTCTCGGCATAGGGCGAAAGCACCAGCAGGCCGTCGACGCGGCCGCGCATGGCACGCAGGGCCGCGCCCTGCTGTTCCTGGTCACCGTGGTAGCTGGACACCAGCAGGTGCTGGCGGCGGTTGCGGGCGACGTTGTCGATGCCGCGCATCAGCTCGGAGAAGAATTCGCCGTACAGGTCAGGCAGCACCACGCCCACCGTATTGGTGCGGCGGCTGCTCAGGCTGCGGGCGGCGGCGTGCGGGGTGTAACGCAGCCGTGCGGCCACCTCCAGCACAAGCTGGCGGACCGGTTCGGCGACATTTTCATGCCCGTTGAGCGCGCGGGAAACCGTGGCCACGGAGACCCGGGCTTCGCGTGCGACGTCTTTGATTGTGATAGCTGCCTTGTTCACGAAGCCGCCCTCCACGGCTTGGACCTACCAGCATTGGCGCGGAATGTAAGCGTTTCCATCTGGGCTTGTAAACAGTCCGTTAGGCGAATGTCCTGAAATGGACATGGAAATCTGTCTGTGGCAGGCCCGCAGAGGGACCCGCCAGGACAGCGTGGGACAAGGGCTCAGCCCTGTTCTGACGGGGTCAATGCGCGAATGGACAGCGCGTGGATGTCGGTCTCCATCATCACCCCCAGCGCGGCATAGACAGCGCGATGCCGGGCCAGCGGACCCAGTCCCGCGAAGCGTTCGCTGACGATATGCAGGTTGAAGTGACCGCGGCCATCCCTCGCACCCGCGTGGCCGGCATGCCGATGGCTGTCGTCTTCGATTTCCAGCACGCTGGGGGCCAGCGCCTGTTGCAGTGCGTCACGCATCCGCTCGATCCGCTCCGCGTTCACGGCAGGACCTTGCGGAACGGACGCACCTGTACATGGGTGTAGACGCCCGCGGCGACGTAAGGGTCGGCATCGGCCCAGGCCTGGGCCTGCACGACCGACTCGAACTGCGCGATCACCACAGAACCACTGAAACCGGCCGGGCCCGGGTCCTCGCTGTCCACTGCCGGGCACGGCCCGGCCAGCAGCAGGCGGCCTTCGTCGCGCAGCGCGTGCAGGCGCGCCAGGTGTTCCGGCCGCGCCTGCAGCCGCTGCGCCAGCACATCCTGGCCGTCATAGCCTTCAATCACATACCACACGGCATTTCCTCGCTTGCGTTGTCGGGTGCGCAGATTCTAGCCAATGCGGCCCCCGCCCCGGCCCGGCTGGACACTGGCGCGACAAAGGCTTACCCTAGGCTCCATTGCACGTGGCTGGATGCAGCAGCCCGTCGGTTTTTGCGGCCAACGCAGCCCCCGACGACCGTCCCGCTGCTTCAAACCGGCCCACCTGGCCGGGCCACGTAGACGACCTCCCCGTAGTTCCGTCGCTGCCGTTTCCTGCGGCGCGTCCTGCTGTTTGATATGTGTGGAATCGCGCCGATCCCGGCGTGTCTGGTGCCCTGGGGCTCCGTGGCCCTGGCCCGGCGAACCCGGTGCCGCGACTGGTCCGTTGCAATCCTGATGTCCATTAGATGACTTCCGAACTCGCGCTCGACGCGAACCCGCCAACCCGGCCGCCCGCCCCCCAGCAGCAGGAAATGCCGCTGGCCGTGGTGCATGGGCAACCGGTCCTGCAGATTCCGCAGGACCTGTACATTCCCCCGGATGCGCTGGAAGTCATCCTGGATGCCTTCGAAGGCCCGCTGGACCTGCTGCTGTACCTGATCCGCCGCCAGAACCTGGACGTACTGGACATTCCCGTGGCCGAGATCACCCGGCAGTACGTGGAATACATCACCGTGATGCGCGAGCTGCGCTTCGAGCTGGCCGCCGAGTACCTGGTGATGGCCGCGATCCTGGCCGAAGTGAAGTCACGCATGCTGCTGCCGCGCCCGGTCAGCGAAGACGGCGATGAGGCCGATCCGCGCGCCGAGCTGGTGCGCCGGCTGCAGGAGTACGAACGCTTCAAGCAGGCTGCCGAGGACATCGACGCCCTGCCCCGCCAGGACCGCGACACCAGCGTGGCCCATGCCTTCATGCCCGACCGCGCTGCGGTGAAGCTGCCGCCACCGGTCGACCTGAAGGAAATGCTGCTGGCCCTGCACGACGTGCTCAAGCGCGCCGAGCTGTTCAGCGGCCACGCCATCAAGCGCGAGGCGCTGAGTGTGCGCCAGCGCATGGGCGACGTACTGGGTCGTCTGGAAGACGGCAAGTTCTATCGTTTTGAAGGGCTGTTCACTGCTGAAGAAGGCAAGCTGGGCGTGCTGGTCACGTTCCTGGCGGTGCTGGAACTGGCCAAGGAACAGCTACTGGACATCGTCCAGGAAGAACCGCTGGCGCCGATCTACGTGAAGTCCCTGGCCGCCGGCAACACCAATGCCCCGCTGCAGTTCAGCAGCGAGTTCGACGACAACGACGCCGCCAACGAGAACGAGTGAGCGCTGACTGCCGATGGACCAAACGCTGATCAACCGCATTGTCGAGGGCGCCCTGCTGGCCTCCAGCCAGCCGCTCACCCTGGCCCAGCTGAAAGACCTGTTCCCGGAAGAAGAGCCGGCACCGCCGGGCAGCATCGAACGTGCGCTTGAGCGCCTGCGCGAAGCCTGCGAAGGCCGTGGCGTGGAACTGGTCGAGGTCGCCTCCGGCTTCCGCTACCAGGTGACCGGCGAAGTGCATGGCTGGATCAGCCGGCTGTGGACCGAACGCAAGACCCGCTACACCCGTGCCACCCTGGAAACCCTGGCGCTGATTGCCTACCGGCAGCCGATCACCCGTGGCGAGATCGAGCAGGTGCGCGGCGTGGCGGTCAGCAGCAACATCATCCAGGCGCTGGAAGAACGCGAGTGGATCCGCGTGGTCGGTCACCGCGATGTGCCCGGCAAGCCGGCGCTGTTCGGCACCACCAAGGGCTTCCTGGACTACTTCGGCCTGAAGCGCCTGGACGAGCTGCCGCCGCTGTCGGAACTGAAGGACCTGGGCGAGCTGGAACCGCAGCTGGCCCTGGACCGTGATGCACCGGCCGCCGCCAGTGCCGACGGTCCAGACATTTCGGCTCGCGCCGATGGCGCTGCCGCGAACGATGACACCGGCCTGGCCGGCAGCGACACCCCCGATTCCGCCGATGCAGCGTCTGCGTCGGCTTCCGATGAGCAAGCACCTTCGCCCCTCGATGATGGGCACCCCGATTCCGCGCCGGGCGAGCGCGCGGTGACCCTGAACGAACGCGAAGACAACGCCGTCGCGATGACGACCGTGGCTGTTGACCAAGCCGATTCCGAACCAGAGGCCGACCTCGAAACCGTCGGCCGGAGCAAAACTGATGAGTGACACCCCCCGTAACAAGCTCTCGCTCAAGCGTGAAGCCACCTCCGAACAGTTCAAGCTGGAAGAGCGCCTGCACAAGGTGCTGGCCCAGGCTGGCCTGGGTTCGCGCCGCGCGCTGGAACAGCGCATCGCCGAAGGCCTGGTCAAGGTCAACGGTGAAGTCGCGCAGACCGGCATGTCGGTCAAGAGCGGCGACAAGATCGAGCTGGATGGCCGCGGCTTCGTCGCCACCGCCCTGGCCGAACCGTCGCGCGTGCTGGTCTACAACAAGCCGGAAGGCGAAGTGACCACCCGCGAAGACCCCGAAGGCCGCCCGACCGTGTTCGAGTCGCTGCCGCCGCTGAAGGGCGCGCGCTGGATCGCGATCGGCCGCCTGGACATCAACACCACCGGCCTGCTGCTGGCCACCACCGACGGTGAACTGGCCAACGCCATGATGCACCCGTCGTTCGAGGTCGAGCGCGAGTACGTGGTGCGCGTGCGTGCCCCGGAAGGCGAGGAGAAGGTCTCCGACGCCATCGTCGACCGCCTCGCCCGCGGCGTGGCGCTGGAAGACGGCCCGGCCAAGTTCGACGAGATCGAACGCATCGGCGGTACCGATTCACACGACTGGTTCCGCGTCGTGGTGAAGGAAGGCCGCAACCGCGAAGTGCGCCGCCTGTGGGAATCGCAGGGCTGCCAGGTCAGCCGCCTGAAGCGCACCCGCTACGGCAAGGTGAGCCTGCCGCGCGAACTGGCCCGTGGCCATTCGGTGGAACTGGGCACCACCCAGGTGGAAGCCCTGCGTGCGCAGCTGAAGCTGGAAGAAGGCGCGCCGTCGGCGCTGACCCTGCAGCCGGTGATCGGCCAGCGCCGCGCCGCCAAGACCACCGTGCGCGTGCGCGAAGGTGGCCGTGGCAATGCCTACGTCAATGGCCACAACACGGCCGATGAAGGCCGCGAGCTGCGTCGTTTCGACAACGTCCGCGAAGACCGCGGCCGTGGTCGCGGCGGCAAGGGCGGCGGCTTCAAGGGCGGCCTGACCGTCAGCGGTGAAGCGGCGGCCAAGCAGTCGCAGAAACCGTTCAAGCAGCGCGCACCGAAGAACGACCGCTCGCTGCCGGAAGGCAACCCGGCCGCGTTCCGCACCTGGTACGTGCCGGACGGCGTGAGCACCGGCCCGAGCGGCCATCGCAACGCCGGTCCGGGCGCACGTGGCCCGGGTGCCCGTGGTCCGGGCGCGGGTGGCCAGGGCCGTCCGTACGGCAAGCCGAAGGGTCCGGGCGCTGGCGCCGGTGGCGGCCAGGGCCGTGGCGGTTTTGGCGGTGAAGGCCGTGGCGGCGCAGGCGGCCAGGGCCGTCCGGCCGGTAGCGGCAACCGCTCGCAGGGCCAGGGCAACAAGCACCCGTACGGCCATCCGGGCAACGCCCCGAGCTTCCCGTCCGACCACGCCACCCCGGGCTTCAACCCGTATGGCAGCCCCAAGCCGGCACACGGCGCCCGTCCGGGCGGTCGCGGTCCGGGCGGTGGCAACAACCGTGGCCCGGGCGGCAATCGCGGCCCCGGCGGTCCGGGTGGCAACCGTGGCCCGGGTGGCCCCGGCGGCAACCGCGGTCCGGGCGGCCCGCGCCGCAGCGGCCCGCGCGGCGGCTGATCGCTGGCACGCATGAAATGAAAAACCCCGGCGCAGGCCGGGGTTTTTCTTTAAAGAGCGTGGCGCTGGAAGGCGGCAGGTGTGGTGCCGGTCATGCTGCGGAAGAAGGCGATGAACGGACTCTCGGCGGAGAAGCCAGTGTCCTGCGCCACATGCGCGACGCGATGGCCGAGCAGCAGCAACTCCATGGCCCGCATCAGTCGCCATTGCTGGCGCCAGGCCTGATAGCCCATGCCGGCATCGCGTTGCATCAACCGGCCGACCGTGCGCACGCTCAGGCCCGCACGCGCGGCGAGCTCGCCCAGTTCGGGCGGCAACTGCTCGGCCAGCGGCAGGCAACGTGCGATCCGTGGATCACGCGGCAGAGGCAGGTCCATCGGCGCCACCGGTGCAGCAGCGATCTCCAGCACGCACAGCGCCAGTTGATGGTGCGCGTGCGGTGCCCGCCAGTCATGGTCGAACGGTGCCTGCGCGATCGGTTCCAGCAAGGCCTGCAGCAGCGGCCCCACGCCGATGATCGCCGGCTGCCGGGGCAGCTGGGCCGACAGGGTGGCGTTGAAGTACAACGAACGGTAGTCGACCGCCTGGCGCATCTGCGCGCGATGGCGCAGCCCGCCCGGAATCCACGCCGCGCGGGCGGGTGGTAGCAGGCTGATGCGATCACCGTAGGTGAGGCGCGTACAGCCCTGCCGGGTGTACAGCAATTGCGCACGTGCATGCTGGTGCCAACCCGAGTCGTGATCTGCCAATGAGGCCGCGATCCCCAGCACTGGAGCGCTCCAGGCATCGGCGTCGAAATACGCGTCCGGTTGCAACCAGGCCATGTCCGATTTCATACATTTAATGACAGGATAGAGAGAGTGCGCCATTGCACGCGCCACCACAATGCGCGGCCCTGTTTGCGGAGCGCCCGCATGTCGCGTCGCCTGTTGTTGCTTACCATCGCGCTGCTGATGTTCCCCCAGCTTGCGCAGACCCTGTACAGCCCTGCCCTGGCCGACCTCGCCGGGCGCTTCGCACTGCCCCCTGCCGCCGCCAGCCAGGCCATGAGCCTGTACCTGTTCGGTTTCGCCGCCGGTGTCCTGCTATGGGGGCGGCTGGCCGACCATATCGGCCGTCGCCCTGCCCTGCTCTGCGGCCTGGCCGTGTTCGCCCTGGCGGCCTGCGGCGGCCTGCTGGCCAGCACTTTCGGCCAGGTCCTGCTGGCACAGGCACTGGCCGCACTGGGTGCGGCGGCGGCCTCGGTCGTCACCCAGACCGTACTGCGCGACCACCTGCAGGGACCCGCGTTGGCGCAGGCGTTCTCGTGGATCGGCATGGCGCTGGCCTTGAGCCCGGCGATCGGGCTGGCACTGGGTGTGCTGCTTGTGAACGGCCATGGCTATGCCGGCGTGCAGGCCGGCCTGCTGCTGATGGTCATCCTGCTGATGCTCGGATGCACATCCGGCCTGCAGGAGAGCCGCCCTGCCGAAGTCGTGCACACGCCCCTGCTGCCACTGTTGTGGCAACTGCTGCGTGATCGCTGGATCTGGTCGCAGGCGCTGCTGGTGATGGCGTTCAACGTGGCCATGTACAGCTGGTACGCGCTGGGCCCCTTCGTGTTCGAACGCCTGCACTGGCCGCTGGCCTGGTTCGGTGCCAGCGGCGCGGTGCTGGCACTGGGCTCGGCGCTGGGTGCATGGGGCAATGCTCGCCTGCTGCGCGCAGGCATTGCCTCGGCCACGCGCATCCGGCTCGCCGCGGGACTGGTGCTGGCCGGCGGGCTGTTGGCTGCATTGCTGCGCAATCAACCGGCACTGGTCGCGGCGATGGTACCGGTGGTGGCCGGTTTCGGCCTGGCCATTCCCAATGTGCTGGGCCAGGCCCTGCGCGGATACCCGCACTGCCTGGGCAGCGCAGGCGCCCTGTTCGGCCTGCTCTACTACCTGCTGATCGGCGCAGCGATGGCCGTGGTCGGTGCACTGCAACTGCCGGCACCGACCCTCATCCTGTGCGGCCTGCTGGCCCTGTGGCTGCAGCGGCCGGCACGGCTCAGCGCCGGCTGATGGTGAAGGCGGCGCCGTCCACGCCCAGATCCCAGCCCTTGCCGGTGCCGGACAGGGCCAGCGAAATATCGCCCTTGGTCATCACCTGCGCATTGCTGGACTTCACCGCACCAGCATGCGCGCCGACCGACGCGTAAGTGCCCAGCAGCTCGTTGACGCTCACGGCGCCGGTGAAGCTGCCGCGGCCATTGGTGATCTTCGACTTGCCGACCGTCAGGCCGCCGCCCTTCATCTCGATGCGCACCGGCATGCTGGCGCCATTGCTGCAGGTGACCGTGCCATTGCCGGATGCGGTCTTGTAGATCAGCGACCAACCGGACAGGTTGTAACGCAGCTCGCAATCGAGGTTGCCGGCAGCGTGTGCGGCCGGCGCCAACGATGCGGCGGACAGGGCCAGCAGCAGTGCGAAGGACTTGTTCATGGCAGGACTTCCAGTTCGGTCGGACTGGTGGCGAATCTAGCAGCGCGCGCGTGCAGGTTGGATGCAGGCGCGCGCGCTGGTGCGGCAGCGTTCAGGCCTGCTCGTCGAGGTGGAAAGCATCGGCGTCAAGCATGGCCGGGAAGCGCGCGCGATGTGCGGCCAGCGCCTCGGCCGAAATGGTGGTGGTGACCACCTGTTCACGCTCACGGATTTCCACCTGCGGCTGGCCGAGGAAATCCAGAACCGCGCTGTCGCCGGCGTAATGCAGCTGGTTGCCGTCGACACCGACGCGGTTCACCGCCGCCACGAAGCACAGGTTCTCGATCGCCCGTGCACGCAACAGGGTCTTCCACGCGTAGGCACGCGCCGACGGCCAGTTGGCGACGAAGATCTGCAGGTCGAAGTCCAATTGCCCGGGACGCTCGACGTTGTAGCGGTTGCGGCAGAATACCGGGAAACGCAGGTCGTAGCAGACCTGCGGATTGATCCGCCAGCCTTTCCATTCCACGCTCAGGCGCTCACGGCCAGCGGCATAACGCTCGTGCTCGCCGCCATAGCGGAACAGGTGGCGCTTGTCGTAGTACTGCAGCCCGCCATCAGGCGTGGCAAACAGCAGGCGGTTGTAGACGCCTTCACCATCACGCAACTGCACGCTGCCGATCACCGCCGCGTCCAGCGCCTTCGCCTGTTCGCGCACCCAGGCCACGGTCGGGCCGTCCATGCCTTCGGCCTGGGCGATGGCGTCGTTGGAGAAGCCACTGGTGAAGGTCTCAGGCAGGATCACCAGATCGGTGGTGCCCGCCAGCGGTGCCAGCAGCGCGCCGTAGTAGGCGCGGTTGCCCGCCGGGTCATGCCAACGGGTATCGCCCTGGACGAGGGAAATGCGCAGGTCCTGCATGGTCACTGCTCCGCTCACAGCAGCCGCAGGCGTTCGATCGCCGCGTCCATGGTCGCTTCGTTCTTGGCAAAGCACAGGCGCACCAGGCGCTGGCCGGCCGGCGGGTTCTCGTAGAACGGCGACAGCGGGATGGCGGTCACGCCCTTCTCGATGGTCAGCCACTTCACGAACTCGTGGTCCGGCAGGTCACTGATGGCCGAGTAGTCGACCAGCTGGAAGTAGCCGCCCGGCACCGGCAGCGGCTTCAGGCGGGTGCCGGCCAGCTGCTCGCGGAAACGGTCGCGCTTGGCCTGGTAGAACGCGCCCAGCTCCAGATGGTGTTCCGGCTCGTCGCGGATCATCGCGGCGAAACCGTACTGCGCCGGGCCGAAGCTGGTGAAGGTGTTGTACTGGTGCACCTTGCGGAACTCGGCGGTCAGCGCCGGCGGCGCGATTGCATAGCCGATCTTCCAGCCGGTGCAGTGGTAGGTCTTGCCGAAGCTGGAAATGACGAACGCGCGCTCGCGCAGTTCCGGGTAGCGCAGCGCCGATTCATGGCGACGGCCGTCATAGATGATGTGCTCATACACTTCATCGGAAATCAGGTAGATCTGCGTGCCGCGCAGCAGTTCGGCCAGCGCCTGCATGTCCTGGGCCGACAGCATCGCACCGGACGGGTTGTGCGGGGTGTTGACGATCAGCATGCGGGTACGCGGGGTGATCGCTGCACGCACGCGGTCCCAATCAACCGCGAATGTCTGCGGGTCCAGCGAAACGTGCACGGCCCTGGCACCGGCAAGGTCGATCGCCGGTTCATAGCAGTCATAGGCCGGGTCGAGCACGATCACTTCTTCGCCGGCACGCACCACGGCGTGGATGGCGTTGAAGATGGCCTCGGTACCGCCACTGGTGACGGTGATCTCGCTGTCCGCATCGACCTGCGCGCCGTAGCAGTCCAGTGCCTTCTGCGCGATGGCCTGGCGCAGCGGCGCCACGCCGGTCATCGGCGGGTACTGGTTGAACCCGGCGGCCATCGCCTTGGCGGTCTCATCGATCAGGCGCTGCGGCGCGGAAAAGTCCGGGAAACCCTGGCCGAGGTTGACCGCGCCGTGTTCGGCAGCGAGCTGGGACATCACGGTGAAGATCGTGGTACCGACCTTGGGCAGCTTGGTGTTGGGTTGCATCGGCCTGGAGTCTGGGGGAACGAGGCCCAGAAGTGTACGAAATCCACGCTGCGACTGTGGGTTCAGCCGGTAGCGCCGGGTCATGCCCGGCGGGGGGTTTGAATTGTCTTGCGGGCGCCGGGGCGGGCCCGGCGCGGGGGGGCCGCGCCCCCCCCCCCGCCCCCGCGCCCCCCCCCCCCCCGCTACCGGGACAGCATTCACCGCTACAATTGCCGCCGCACTCCGGCATGAAGACCCCTGCCCCTTGAACACCCCTGCATTGCTGGCCGCCAGCGGCCTGAGCTTCTCCCGCAATGACGAGCCGGTGTTCGGCCCGCTGGACTTCCATGTGGACGCCGGCGAAGCCCTGCTGGTGCAGGGCGGCAATGGTGCCGGCAAGACCACCCTGCTGCGCGTGCTGGCCGGCCTGGCCCGGCCCGGCGCCGGTCAGGTGCGGATCGACGGCAAGCCGGCCAGCAATGCCGAGCGTGCACGCTACGTGGCCTACCTCAGCCACCTGCCGGCCTTGAAGCCGGACCTGGATACGCTGGAGAACCTGCATTTCCTGTGTGGCCTGCACGGCCGTCGTGCGCGGCAGATGCCGGGCAACGCGCTGGCCATCGTCGGCCTTGCCGGCTACGAAGACACCCTCGTGCGTCACCTGTCCGCCGGGCAGAAGCGGCGCCTGGCGCTGGCGCGCATCTGGCTGTCGCCGGCGCCGCTGTGGCTGCTCGACGAACCCTATGCCAACCTCGACCTGGAGGGCATCACCCTGGTCAACCGGATGATCTCGGCGCACCTGCGCGCCGGTGGCGCGGCACTGGTCACCACCCACGGCGCCTATGCCGCACCGCCCGTGCGTACCCGCCAGCTCGACCTCGGCGGTGCCGCATGATCGCGCCGGGCACCGAACCGGGCCTGTGGCAGACTGCGGGTGCGCTGCTCAAGCGCGACCTGCGCCTGCTCTGGCGCCGTCGCGGCGATGCGCTGCAGCCGCTGCTGTTCGCGGTGCTGGTGGTGGTGCTGTTCGCATTGGCCCAGGGCCGCGAACCGAAACTGCTGAGCGCCACCGCTGGCGCGGTGCTGTGGCTGGCGGTGCTGCTGGCCGGGCAGCTGTCGCTGGATTCGCTGTTCCGTTCCGATGCCGAGGATGGCTCGCTGGAGCAATGGCTGCTGGCGCCGGTACCGCTGGCCTGGCTGGTGCTGGTGCGCGTGCTGCTGCACTGGGCGACCACCGCCCTGCCGCTGATCATCGTCAGCCCGTTGCTGGCGGAAATGCTGCATCTGCCGCATGACCAGCTGCCGATGTTGCTGGCATCGTTGCTGCTGGGAACACCGTTGCTGAGCCTGATCGGTGGCGTGGTCGCAGCACTGACCGTAGGCATCCGGCGCTCTGGTATTCTCGTGGCGTTGCTGTCGTTGCCGCTGTACGTGCCGGTGCTGGTGTTCGGCGCAGGCAGCCTGGCGGCAGCCGGACGCGGACAGGATCCGGTCGGTGCGCTGCTGATGCTGGGCGCCGGCCTGCTGGTCGCACTGGTGCTGGCACCACTGGCCACTGCTGCTGCAATACGTATTTCTCTGAGTTGACCGAGCTGAGAGCCAATCCACCCCTGCTGGATAGCCGCCACGCATGAATCCGATTGTCCGCTGGTTCCACCAACTCGGTTCACCGCCCACGTTCGACCGTTTCGCTGACCGCTGGTCGCGGGTGTTCTACCTCGCCGCGGTGCCGGTGCTGCTGGTCGGCATGTGGCAGGCGCTGCTGGTGGTGCCGCCGGAGGCCAAGCAGCTGGACAGCTTCCGCATCCTCTACATCCACGTGCCCAGTGCCTGGATGAGCCTGTTCGTGTTCGCGCTGATGGCGTTGTATGCGGCCATCGCGCTGATCTGGCGGATCAAGGTCTGCGAGATCCTGGCCATGGCCTGTGCGCCGATGGGCGCCGGCTTCACCCTGATCACCCTGCTGACCGGCAGCATCTGGGGCAAGGGCACCTGGGGCACCTGGTGGGACTGGGACCCGCGCATGACCAGTGAGCTGGTGCTGCTGTTCCTGTACCTGGGCGTGATCGGCCTGTACCACGCCATCGAGGACCGCCGCAGCGCCGCGCGCGCGGCCGGCCTGCTGGCCATCGTCGGCGTCAGCCTGCTGCCGGTGATCCGCTATTCGGTGGACTGGTGGGGTGGCCTGCATCAGCGCCAGTCGATCAACGTATTCGGTGAATCGGCGATCAGCAGCGCGATGATCGCGCCGCTGTGGTGGATGGTGATCGGCACCAAGTTCTGGTTCGCCGGTTCGGTGCTGGCCAAGGCACGCGCCGACAACCTCGACCGCGAGGCCGGCAAGGCCTGGGTCGGTGGCCGGGTCGATGCCGCACGCGCGGCCGGGGAGGCCCAGCCATGACCCACCTGCCCTATGTGATCGGCGCCTACGCCGTGTTCGTGCTGGTACTCGGCGCCGATGCCATCGGTTCGTGGCTGCGCCTGCGCGTGGCACGCCGGCTGGCACTGGCCCGCCAACAACGGCAGCAGACCCGCGCCGGCAGGCAGGACGCAGTGGCGTCGCTGCCGACGGAGCTGGAACGATGACGCCGGTGCAGCGTCGCCGCCTGGCCTGGGTGCTGCTGGCCCTGCTCGCTTCCGGCCTGGCCACCGCACTGGTGGCGATGGCGCTGGAACGCAACATTGCCTACCTGTACACGCCCGCCGAAGTACTGCGCGGCGATGTCGATGCACAGTCGCGCTTCCGCTTGGGCGGCATGGTGGTGAAGGGCTCCTTCAACCGGCCGGTCGGCTCGCTGGAGGCGCGCTTTGAAGTGACCGACGGCGATGCACAGCTGGCGGTGACCACATCGCGGATCCTGCCGGACATGTTTGCCGAAGGCACCGCCGTGGTCGCCAGTGGCCGCCTGCAGGACGGTGTCTTCGTCGCCGACGAAGTGCTGGCCAAGCACGATGAAAAGTACGTGCCGAAGGAAGTGGCGGACAAGATGGGCGATGCCCATCGCAAGCACGACGTGCCGGTGACGGCGCCCGAGGTGCGCTGAGTGCTGCCCGAACTGGGTCAGATCCTGCTGTTGTGTGCGTTGCTGGCCTCGCTGCTGCAGGCCGGCCTGCCGCTGGTGGGCGCGCATCGCAACAACACGGCGTGGATGGCGGTGGCACGGCCGGCCGCCTTCGCGCAGCTGCTGCTGCTCGCCGGTGCGTTCGCGGCGCTCACCGCCGCGTTCGTGCAGCAGGACTTTTCGGTGCGCTACGTGGCCGAGAATTCCAATTCGCTGCTGCCGATGATCTACCGCTATTCGGCGGTATGGGGCGCGCATGAGGGCTCGCTGCTGATGTGGGCACTGGTGCTGGCGCTGTGGACCGGCGCGGTGGCGCTGTTCTCCCGGCACCTGCCTGCACCGGTGCAGGCGCGCGTACTGGCGGTGATGGGCATCGTCAGCGTCGGCTTCCTCGCCTTCCTGATCTTCACCTCCAACCCGTTCCTGCGCCTGAACCCGGCGCCGCTGGAAGGCCGCGACCTCAACCCGCTGCTGCAGGACCCGGGCCTGATCATCCATCCGCCGATGCTGTACATCGGTTACGTGGGCTTTGCGGTGCCGTTCGCGTTCGCGGTGGCCGCGCTGCTGGAAGGCCGCGTCGACGCGCGCTGGCTGCGCTGGACGCGGCCGTGGACCAACGTTGCCTGGGGCTTCCTGACCCTCGGTATTGCGTTGGGCAGCTGGTGGGCCTACTACGAGCTGGGCTGGGGTGGCTGGTGGTTCTGGGACCCGGTGGAGAACGCCAGCTTCATGCCATGGCTGGTCGGTGCGGCGCTGATCCATTCGCAGGCCGTCACCGAAAAGCGCGGCACCTTCGGCAGCTGGACGTTGTTGCTGGCGATCGCCGCCTTCGCGCTGTCGCTGCTGGGCACCTTCCTGGTGCGCTCCGGCGTGCTGACCAGCGTGCATTCGTTCGCCGCCGATCCGTCGCGCGGCCTGTTCATCCTGGTGTTCCTGTCGGTGCTGGTCGGCGGCAGCCTGCTGCTGTACGCGCTGCGCGCCAGCCAGCTGAGCGTGGACGCGGATGATCCGCGCCGCGGCTTCACCGCCACCTCGCGCGAGACCCTGCTGCTGGCCAACAACCTGCTGCTGGCCAGCGCCTGCGCCATGGTCCTGCTCGGCACGCTGTATCCACTGCTGGCCGATGCACTGTCGCTGGGCAAGATTTCGGTCGGGCCGCCCTACTTCGGCAGCCTGTTCCTGCTGCTGATGGCCCCGATGATCCTGCTGCTGCCGTTCGGCCCGCTGGTGAAGTGGCAGCGCGACCAACCTTCGCGTGCATTCGCGCTGCTGGCGCCATGGCTGGGGCTGGCCGTGCTGCTGGGCGCTCTGGCTTGGTGGCAGGCACCGCAGAACGGCTGGAAGGCCGGTATCGGCGTGGCCGCTGCGGCCTGGGTCGCGCTCGGCACCGCACGCTTCGTCTGGCAGCGCCTGCGCGGCAATGGCCGCTTCACCGCCGAGATGCTCGGTATGATCGTCGCCCACGCCGGCATCGCCGTGTTCCTGGCCGGCGCACTGCTGGTGGAAGCCTTGAACGTGCAGCGCGAAGTGGCGCTGGCGCCGGGCCAGCAGCTGGTGGTCGGTCGCTACGAAGTCCGCTTCGAGGGTGTGGACCACCGCGAAGGCCCTAATTTCATCGCTGATCGCGGCCATCTGCGGGTGTTCCGCAACGGCCGCGAGCAGGCCCTGCTGCATCCGGAGAAGCGCCAGTACGCCAGTGGCGGCCAGGTGATGACCGAGGCCGGCATCGATGCACGCTTCGACGGTGATGTCTACGTGGCATTGGGCGAGCCGCTGGGCAACAATGCATGGGCGGTACGGGTGCACATCAAGCCGTTCGTGCGCTGGATCTGGCTGGGTGCGCTGCTGATGGCCCTGGGCGGATTCATCACCGCCGCCGACCGCCGTTTCCGTCGTCCGTAGGAGTTCCCATGTCCGAGTCCCCCGCCCCGCGCCCCTCCCGCCCGCTGCCGCCGGTAGCCATCGTGATCGGCGTGCTGTTCTTCTTCGGCCTGCTCGGGCTGATGATCTACGGGGTGATGAAATCGGGCGATCCGCAGCGCGACGTGCTGCCCTCGGCGCTGATCGACAAGCCGGCACCGGCGTTCGCGCTGCCGGTGCTGCACGACCCGGAAATGATCGTGCACAGCGACGACCTGCGCGGTGCGCCCTACCTGCTGAACGTATGGGGCAGCTGGTGCGCGGCCTGCCGCGAGGAACACCCGGTGCTGACCCGCTTCGCCGAGAGCAAGCGCGTGCGCGTGATCGGCTACAACTGGAAGGATGACCCCACCGACGCGCTGCACTGGCTGGAACAGCTGGGCAACCCGTTCATGGTGGTGCTCAGCGATGTCGAAGGCCGCACCGCGATCGACTGGGGCGTGACCGCTGCACCGGAAACCTTCCTGGTAGACGGTAGTGGCGTCGTGCGCTGGAAATACAGCGGCGCGATGACCCAGCGCGTGGTCGACGAGAAGCTGATCCCGGCGCTGGAGAAGATCGAGAAGGCCCAGGGCAATGCCGGCAACACCCTGCACACGGCGCCTTGAGCCCATGCGCTGGCTGCTGGCGCTGCTGCTCCTGATGCTGCCACTGGCCGTGCCGGCCCAGCAGCCGCTGCACGATCCGCAGCCGCTGCAGTTCCGCGATGGCGCCGAGGAACGCCGCTTCCATGACCTGGCCGCGCAGCTGCGCTGCGTGCAATGCCAGAACCAGTCGCTGGCCGATTCCAACGCACAGATCGCCCAGGACCTGCGCCGCGAGGTGCTGCAGCTGATGCAGCAGGGCCACGACGATGCGCAGATCAAGCAGTTCCTGGTCGCGCGCTATGGTGAGTTCGTTCTCTACCAGCCACCGCTGCAACCAGGCACCTGGCTGTTGTGGGGGGGGCCGCTTCTGGTACTGGGTGCGGGCGCACTGGTGATGCTGGGGATCGTCCGCCGTCGTGGACGCACGGTCGGCGCCGCGCCGGCCGGCAAGGCCGATGAAGGAGATGGATGGTGAGCCACTGGCTGCCGATGCTGGCCGGCCTGGTCGCTGCGCTGGTGGCAGCGCTGGTGCTGTGGCCGCTGCGCCACCACGGTCGCCGCGGTTTCGCGGTGGGCGTGATTGCACTTGGCGTGGCCGGTGCCTGCCTTTACCTGCTGGTGGGCGATCCGCGCGCCGCACAGGTGCAGCCGGCGCCCTCGGTGGCGACGCTGCGCGATGGCGTGCAGGCCCTGCAGGATGCGTTGGAGCGTGACCCACAGCGGGCCGATGGCTGGACCCTGCTGGGTCGTTCGCAGGCCGAACTGGGCAATGCCTCAGCTGCGGCGGGCGCGTTCGCGCGGGCCGCAGCATTGGCACCGGATGATCCGGGCGTACTGGTGGAAGCCGCGCAGGCACGTGCGCAGGCCGACGCCGGCAAACAATTCGATGACACCGCAATGGCCTGGTTGCAGCAGGCGCGCACACTGGCACCCGATGCCGAGCGCGCAAGCTGGCTGCTCGGCATCGCCCTGCGCCAGCGGGGCCGGAATGCCGAAGCCGCCGACGTCTGGAGCAGCCTGCTGCCGCGACTGGAACCGGGCGCCGCACAGGCACTGCAGGCACAGATCGCAATCGCCCGCGAAGCTGCCGGCCAGGCACCTGATGCTGCCGCTGCTACGCCGCAGGCGCTGCTGCAGGTGCGCGTGCAGCTGCCTGCAATGAAGGCGAACGAGTGGCCAGCCAGCACCCAGGTGTTCGTGCTGGCCCGTGCCGTCGGCGGCCCGCCGATGCCGGTGGCCGCGCGCAAGCTGCCGCTCGCCGGCTTCCCGGCCACGGTCGGGCTGGGCGACGGTGACAGTCCAATGCCGACCGCACCGCTGTCGGCACATCGCGAAGTGGAAGTGCTGGCACGCATCTCGCGTACCGGTAGCGCCAACCGCAGCGAGGGCGACCTGCAGAGCGTGCCGGTGAAGGTGAGCCTGCCGCATGACGGCGTGGTTGAGCTGCGGTTTCCCTGACCTGTAGCGGGGGGGCCCGACGCGGCGCCGCCCACGGGGGGCGCGCGGGCCGGAGAGAGACGCCCGCCC
>NZ_JAWIRW010000005.1:260712-320451 GCF_036319985.1 Stenotrophomonas sp. SMYL89
GGGGGTGGTGCCGGGGGGTGTCCCCGCACGTCGCGCCCGCCCCCCCGCCGCGGCAGCCGAACATGGGCTCGGCGCTACAGTAGATCCACGCCATGCGTGGATACGGCCACCGATGGAAACCAGCATGTCGCCAGCTGCACATCCGGCCCCGCTAGAATGCCCGCATGACTGAATTCATCCCACCCGGCACCCGTTTCCATGCCCTGCCCTCGCCGTTCCCGTTCAAGCGCGGTGGCGCCCTGCACGGCGCCCGCGTGGCCTATGAAACCTGGGGAACGCTGGCTGCCGACGCAGGCAACGCGATCCTGATCGTGACCGGTCTTTCGCCGGATGCGCACGCAGCGGCCAACGACGCCAATCCGGCACCGGGCTGGTGGGAAGGCATGGTTGGTCCCGGCAAGCCGGTCGATACCAACCGCTGGTTCGTGGTGTGCGTGAACTCGCTGGGCAGCTGCAAAGGCTCCACCGGCCCCGCCTCGCTCAATCCGGCCACGGGCGAACCGTATCGCCTCGACTTCCCCGAGCTGTCGATCGAAGACGGCGCACGCGCCGCCATCGAGGTCGTGCATGCGCTTGGCATCGAGCGGCTGGCCTGCGTGATCGGCAATTCGATGGGCGGCATGACCGCCCTGGCGGTGCTGATGCTGCATCCGGGCATCGCGCGCAGCCACGTCAACATTTCCGGCAGCGCGCAGGCGTTGCCGTTCTCGATCGCGATCCGCTCGCTGCAGCGCGAAGCGATCCGCCTTGATCCGCGCTGGAACGGCGGCCACTACGACGACGACGCGTATCCCGAGTCCGGCATGCGCATGGCGCGCAAGCTGGGCGTGATCACCTATCGCTCGGCACTGGAATGGGACGGCCGTTTCGGCCGCGTGCGGCTGGATTCGGACCAGACCGATGATGATCCGTTCGGCCTGGAATTCCAGGTGGAAAGCTATCTGGAAGGGCACGCGCGGCGCTTCGTGCGTTTCTTCGACCCGAACTGCTATCTGTACCTGAGCCGATCGATGGACTGGTTCGACCTGGCCGAGTACGCCGATGGCGATGTGCTGGCGGGGCTGGCGAAGATCCGGGTGGAGAAGGCGCTGGCCATCGGCGCCAACACCGACATCCTGTTCCCGGTGCAGCAGCAGCAACAGGTCGCCGACGGCCTGCGTGCCGGAGGCGCTGAAGCGCATTTCATCGGATTGGAGTCACCGCAGGGCCACGACGCCTTCCTGGTCGACTTCGATCGTTTCGGCCCGGCCGTGCGCGGCTTCCTCGACGCGCTGTAAGTGGGCTGGCGGCGCAACCTGGCGCTGGCCGCGTTCGGCGCGTTGATCGCGCTGATGATCAGCGGCGTGCTGCCACTGTGGCTGGGCGGTTGGTGCCTGCTGGCCAGCGCGGTGTCCTTCGGCCTGTACGGTCACGACAAGCGCGCGGCGCAGCGAAAGCAGTGGCGGATTCCCGAACGCACCCTGCAGCTGTTGGCCTTTGCCGGTGGCTGGCCCGGCGCGCTGCTGGGCCAGGCGCTGTTCCGCCACAAGCACCGCAAGGCCACGTTCCAGTGGGCGTTCTGGCTGTGCGTGCTGGCAAACGTGGCCTCGATCGCGGTGATGCTGCGCGAGTTTTCGCGATAGCCAACCTGTAGAGCCGAGCCCATGCTCGGCGCCGTACCGAGGCAGCCGCGCATGGGCGCGGCGCTGCACGAGATCCACGCCACGCGTGGTGGTGCATCGCGCGTGGATGTGCATCGGTCAAAGTTCGCGGACCAGGGCCCCGTCACGCAGCCGGTACTGCGCATCGACCACGCCTTCGGGCAGGTCGTCGTGGGTGATCATCAGCAGGCTGCGCCCGTCCAGCAGCCCGGAAAGATCCTGCAGCAGCGCACGTGCAGTATCCACGTCCAGGCCTTCGGTGGGTTCGTCCAGCAGCAGGATCGGCGCATCGCGCAGCAGCGCGCGCGCCAGCGCCAGGCGCCGCGCCTGGCCGGCCGACATTGTCGCGCCGTTCTCGCCCACCCAGGTCTGCAGACCACCGTTGTTCTCGGCCCAGTCGCCCAGGCGAACGCGGCGCAGCACCGCCCACAACGCAGCGTCGCTGGCATCGGGATCACCCAGGCGCAGGTTCTCGGCCACGCTGCCGGCAAACACCGGCGCGTTCTGCGGCAGCCAGGCCAGCTGTCGATGCCAGTCGGCCTGGCTGAAATCGCGCAGGTCGCGGCCACCATAGGTGATTCGCCCCTGCTGCGGATCCCACAAGCGCAGCAGCAGGCTGGACAGCGTGGTCTTGCCACTGCCGCTGTCGCCGCGGATGGCGATTCGTTCGCCCGGCGCGAGGGTCAACTGCAGGCCGGACAACACCGGTCGCGCCGCACCCGGCCACTGGAAATGCACGTCATCCCAATGCACGCGCGCGGCCTCCGGCACTGCCTGCGGCGCCTGCGGATCCTCCACCGTCGGCGGTTGCTCGACGATGGCCTGCAGGCGATCGGCGGCGATGCGCCCGGCCTGCAGCGACTGCCAGGCCAGGCCCATGCCCGCCCACAGTTCGATCAGTGCCACGGTAAGGAACACCAGGCCCGCCGCCATTTCCGGCGCGATGCGCTGCTGTTCGGCCGCGAGGAGCGCCAGCGCCAGCATCGCCACCAGCCCCAGCCCCGCGACCACGCCATGCAGGGTCGAGGCTGCGATCAGGCGCCAGCGCCGACGACGATCACGCGCGGCCAGCTGCTTGGCCGCCACGCGCACCTTCAGCTGCCAGGCCGCATCGGCATGCAGCGCGGCCAGATCGCCCGCACCCTCCAATCCTTCAAAGGCGGCGGTGCGCAGTGCAGCACGATGCGCGGCACGGTCGGCCTCTTCATCGTCGCGGCCGCGCACACCCAGCCACGGCACGCCGAAGGCGATCAGCAGCGCCAGCACTGCCAGCAACACTGCTGCCGACGGCAGGATCAGCGCCGCCGAGGCCACCGCCACCAGCGTCAGCGCACCCAGCGCCACCAGCGGCCCGATCGCACGCACCAGCAGGCCGTCCACTTCACCGATGTCACCGAGCAGGCGCGCCAGCAGATCGCCGGTGCGCGTCGCCCCCAGCCGTGCCGGTGCCAGCGGCAGCGCGCGGCGGAAGAACCACACGCGCAAGTCGCGGGCGATGCGCAGGGTGGCGTCGTGGCCCACCAGCTTTTCGAAGTAGCGCGACACGATGCGCGCCATGGTCAGCCCGCGGATACCCGCGGACGGCGAGAAGAAGTTGAAGCCCTTGCCGAGGCCGGCCGCACCGGCCAATGCAGCGGCGGTGAGGAAACCACCGGACAGGCCCAGCAGTGCGGTGCCGGCCAGCATGGTGGTCCACAACAGCAGGATCGTCAGCAGCAGGCGCGGCCGATGGCGCAGGAACACCGCACGCAACGAATCAGGTGAACGGCTCATGCGCGCACCGCCTGTGCTGGTTCCACCAGGCGACCTTCCGGCAACAGCAGGCAGCGATCGGCCCAGGCGATCACCGCCGGGCTGTGGGTGGCGACCACCACACTGCGGCCTCGTGCATAGGCCGCCAGGCTGCGCAGCAGTGCGGCCTCGGTATCGGCGTCGAGAAACGCGGTGGGTTCGTCCAGCAACAGCACCTGCGGGTCGCGCAGCAACAACCGGGCCAGGCCGATGCGACGGGCTTCGCCGCCGGACAGGCCGAAGCCACGTTCGCCGATCACCGTCTCCAGCCCCTGTGGCAGGCGCTGTGCGAACTGAAGCACCTGCGCGGCCTCGGCCACCGCACGCAGTCGCGCATCGCTGGCACCCGGATCGGCCAGGCGCAGGTTGTCGGCAATGCTGCCGTGGAACAGGTACGGACGCTGGCTGGCATAGGCCACCTGCACGCCAGGACGCAGCTGCAGTTTGCCGGCGCGCGGCGGCAGCCAACCGGCCAGCGCTTCCAGCAGCGTGCTCTTGCCGGACCCGCTGGGACCGACCAGGGCCAGCCGCTGGCCCGGCTCCAGCAGCACATCCAGATCGTGCAGCACATCGTGCGGCGCGCCCAACGGGCGAAGCACCAGTCCCTGAGCCTGCAACGGCGGCAATGCAGCTTCGGCCGGCTCCACCGCCAGCGGTGCGATCTCGTTCTCGATCAGGCCATGCTCCTCGGGCAGTGACTGCAGCAGGCGTTCCACCTCGGCAGCAGCGGCCAGTGCATTGGCACGATCGTGGTAGTGCGCGGCCAGGCGCCGCAGCGGCGCGTAGAATTCCGGCGCCAGCAGCAGGCAGAACAGGCCCGCGCCCAGCGTCGGCACCGTCGAGTGCAGCGACATCATGCCCAGGTAGCTCAGGCCCAGGTACAACGCGACCATCGCCACGCTGACCGAGGCGAAGAATTCCAGCACCGTGGACGACATGAAGGCGATGCGCAGCACCTTCAGGGTACGCACGCGCACCCCTTCGGCGGCGGCCTCGATACCTTCCAGCTCGGCCTCGCCACGGCCATACAGGCGCAGCAGGCCCAGGCCCTTGATGCGATCAGCAAAGTGGCCGCTCATCCGCGCCAGTTCGCCCAGCTGGGCACGACCGGCAGCTTCGGCACCCCAGCCCACCAGCATCATGAAGAACGGCACCAGTGGCGCGGTGAACAGCAGGATCAGCGCCACCACCCAATCAACCCAGGCCACCGCGGCCAGGATCAGCAGTGGCACCACCACCACTTCGGTGCGCACCGGCAGGAAGCCACTGTAATAGTTCTCGATCGCATCGCCGTGATGCAGCATCAGTTCGCCCAGCTCACCGGTGCGGCGTTGCCGCAGCCACAGCGGACCGTGGCCCAGCAGGCGGGCGAACACGCGCTCACGCAGGGCCAGGCGCGCGGCATCGGCCACATCACCGGCAGCAGCCTGGGTGGCGCTGCCGAGCAGCGTGCGCAGCACCAGGACCAGCGCCAGCCCCCCCAGCACCGGCAGGCCCGATGCCAATGGCGCGCGCTCGACCAGCACCTGCTGCACCAGCCAGGCAATGGCGGCAGCCTGGCCGATCAACAGTGCGCCGGACAGGCTGATGCACAGCGCGGCCAGGCGCTGGCGACCCCGGGCGGAGCGTGACAGGTCGGCCAGCCAGGCCGTGCGCACACGCCGCTGGCGGGCGGTTTCAGCTTCCGGGTACAGGCCGTCAGGGGTCGTTTCGGCAGCGCTCAAGAGGTCTTCACGGGCAACGGGGGAGACACGGCATTGTAGGCGCAGGCAACAGCCCGCCCCTGCGGCCGGCGGTCGCAGTCTTCATCAGGTTGGCATACGATCAACCGGGGCACCTGTTCATACATTGATCTGGATCAAGGCTGTTTGAAGTAGTCGGTCACATCATTCACGTCGTAGACCACCCTTCCCGCCACCTGCAACGGCACTATCCAACGAGGTAGCCAGGCCATGATTGATCAGACAGTCGTAGAACTGTCGCGGCTGCAATTCGCGCTGACCGCGATGTACCACTTCCTATTCGTACCGCTCACCCTCGGCCTGTCCTTCATGGTGGCCATCATGGAGAGCGTGTACGTGATGACCGGCAAGGAGATCTGGCGCAGGATGACCCTGTTCTGGGGCGTCCTGTTCGGCATCAACTTCGCCATGGGCGTTGCCACCGGCATCGTCATGGAATTCCAGTTCGGCATGAACTGGTCCTACTACAGCCACTACGTGGGTGACATCTTCGGTGCGCCGCTGGCGATCGAAGGCCTGATGGCGTTCTTCCTGGAAGCCACCTTCGTCGGCCTGTTCTTCTTCGGCTGGAACCGCCTCACCAAGGTCAAGCACCTGATGGTGACCTGGCTGATGGCGCTGGGCACCAACCTGTCGGCAATCTGGATCCTGGTGGCCAATGGCTGGATGCAGAACCCGACCGGTGCGGTGTTCAACCCGGAAACCATGCGCATGGAAGTGGTCGACTTCATGGCGGTGGTGTTCAACCCGGTGGCGCAGGCCAAGTTCGTGCACACCGTCAGCGCCGGCTACGTGACCGGTGCGGTGTTCGTGATGGCGATCAGCGCGCTGTTCCTGCTGCGCAACAAGCACAAGGACCTGGCCCGTCGTTCGTTTGCGGTGGCCGCGGCGTTCGGCCTGCTGTCATCGCTGTCGGTGGTCGTGCTGGGTGACGAGAGCGGTTACGCCGCCAGCGAACACCAGAAGATGAAGCTGGCCGCGATCGAAGCGATGTGGGAGACCGAGCGTGCGCCGGCCGACTTCACCGCCTTCGGCATCCCCAACCAGGAGACCCACCAGAACGACTACGCGGTGAAGATCCCCTACCTGATGGGCCTGATCGCCACCCGCTCGTTGAACCAGCCGATTCCCGGCATCCTGGAACTGGTCGAGCGCGCCGAACACCGCGTGCGTGGCGGCCAGCTGGCCTACGGTGCATTGGAACGCCTGCGCGCCAACAAGAACGACGTTGAAGCGCGCGAGATGTTCGACCGTCACTGGCAGGACCTGGGCCACGGCCTGCTGCTCAAGCGCTATCGCGATGACATCCTCAACGCCACCCCGCAGGAAATCTCGCAGGCGGCGATGGACACGGTGCCGCGCGTGATGCCGTTGTTCTGGACCTTCCGCGTGATGGCCGGCCTCGGCTTCTACCTCATCGCTTTCTTCGCCCTGGCCTTCTACTACTCCTGCCGCAACAATTTCCAGGACAAGCGCTGGTTCCTCACGCTGGCCCTGTGGACGCTGCCGGCACCGTGGATCGCGATCGAGTGCGGCTGGTTCGTGGCCGAGTATGGTCGCCAGCCGTGGGCGGTCGATGGCGTGCTGCCGACCTTCTATGCAGCATCGGGGCTGGCCCTGCATGAAATCGTGCTGACCCTGGCCGGCTTCACTGCCATCTACACCGCGCTGATCGTGGTCGAGATCAAGCTGATGCTCAAGGCGATCCGCAAGGGTCCGGACGAGGTGCTGCCGTCACTGCAGTCGCCCCAGCCGCATGCTTCCCACAATGCCTCGGCGCCGGCCGCCGGCCAGGCCTGAGGCAGGAGAACCAAGATGGATTTCATTCTTCTGGACTACACCACGCTGCGCGTGATCTGGTGGCTGCTGCTCGGCATCCTGCTGATCGGTTTCGCCGTGATGGATGGTTTCGACCTGGGCGTGGGCACCCTGCTGCCCTTCGTCGCCCGCAACGACGCCGAGCGCCGGCTGGTGATCAACACCATCGGCCCGGTGTGGGAAGGCAACCAGGTGTGGCTGATCCTGGGCGGCGGCGCGATCTTCGCCGCCTGGCCGCCGCTCTATGCGGTCAGTTTCTCCGGGTTCTACCTGGCGATGTTCGTGATCCTGTTCGCGCTGATCCTGCGTCCGGTCGGTTTCAAGTTCCGCAGCAAGATGCCCAGCGAACGCTGGCGCAACACCTGGGACTGGGCGCTGTTCATCGGTGGCTTCATCCCGGCGCTGATCATGGGCGTGGCGGTGGGCAACGTGGTGCTGGGCGTGCCGTTCCACTTCGATGACAGCATGCGCATCTTCTACACCGGCTCGTTCTTCGGTCTGCTGATGCCCTTCGCACTGCTGGCCGGCCTGCTCAGCGTGTCGATGCTGGTCGCCCACGGTGCCGCCATGCTGGTCCTGAAGACCGACGGCCCGGTGGCCGAACGTGCAGCCCGTTTCGGCAGCATCGCCGCGATCATCGCCTTCGTGCTGTTCGCCGTGGGCGGTGCCTGGGTGGCCTTCGGCCTGCCGGGCTACCAGATCACCTCGCAGGTGGTCACCGATGGTGCAACCAATCCGCTGCTGAAGACCGCCGAACTCGGCGCCGCCGGTGGCTGGATGCGCAACTACAGCGCGATGCCAGCCACGATCCTGGCCCCGCTGCTCGGCCTGGCCGGCCTGCTGGCCAGTGCGGTACTGCTGCGTGCCCGTCGCGGCGGCCTGGCCTTCATCGCCTCCGGTGCGGCCATCGCCGGCATCATCCTGACCGTCGGCTTCGCCATCTTCCCGTTCCTGCTGCCGTCCTCGAGCCAGCCCACCTCCAGCCTGACCGTGTGGGACGCCTCGTCCAGCCACCTGACCCTGTGGATCATGCTGCTGGCCACGGCGGTGTTCCTGCCGATCATCCTCGCCTACACCACCTGGGTGTACCGCGTACTGAAGGGCAAGACCACCACCGAAGAGATGGGCAACAACCCGAACGCTTACTGATTGACGGTGTGCCGGCCCACGGCCGGCACATCCCTTGAACAAAGGAGATCGACCATGTGGTATTTCGCCTGGATTCTCGGTGCCGGCCTCGCCTCGACGGTGGCCATCCTCAACGGCATGTGGTTCGAAGCCCGCGAGCAGAACCGCATCGAGAAGGAAAATCGTCGCTGAGCTGTAAAAAAACCTTGCCGCCCTGGCCTTCACACGGTATCTTAGGCGGCTCCTTCGGGGTGTAGCTCAGTCTGGTAGAGCGCTACGTTCGGGACGTAGAGGTCGCAGGTTCGAATCCTGTCTCCCCGACCACTCACGTGGTCGCATTGAAGCCTGGTGAAGTCGTCCAGGCTTTTTTGTTCCCTGAAGTGGCACTGCTTCGGCAGTGTGAAGAAAACAGCATTTACCCCTTGCCGCCATCGGGGTGAATCGCTAGAATAGGCGGCTCCCTTCGGGGTGTAGCTCAGTCTGGTAGAGCGCTACGTTCGGGACGTAGAGGTCGCAGGTTCGAATCCTGTCTCCCCGACCACTTCGGTGGTCACCAAGAAGCCTGGAAGACATCACTGTCCTCCGGGTTTTTTTGTACCCAGTGCCAGGCCGCCCGCATGACGGGACCTTGCCGGAGCGCGCACGTACAATGGCCGCGCTGCCGGCCCCACCTGCAGCCGCCACTCCCCCACCTGCCGCTTCGGCGTAGACCGATGCCGGCGCTGCATGCCATTGCCCTGGCGTGCGACACCTGCAAGGACCACCGATGAGTTCCTCCACTTCCGATTCGCCATCGCTGCTGCACGGGCGCGTGCTGGCTTTCGCCGCCATTCTGCTGGCAGCGATCAACCTGCGCACCGCGGTTACCTCGATCACGCCGCTGCTGGACGTGCTCGGCCAGCAGTTCGGCTTCGGTACCACCATGACCGGCGTACTGGGCATGCTGCCGACCGCCTCGTTCGCGCTGTTCGGCGTGGCCACGCCGGCACTGGCGCGGCGCCTGGGGCTGGAACGCACCACGCTGCTGGCGATGGTGATGGCGATGGCCGGCCTGCTGCTGCGCTCCAGCGCCGGCAACGTCGGCACGCTGCTGCTGGGGTCGGTGCTGGCGCTGGCCGGCATGGGCATCGGCAACGTGGTGGTACCGCCGCTGGTCAAGCGCTACTTCGCCAACAAGGTCGGCACCATGAGCACGCTCTACATCAGCGTGCTGCAGCTGGGCACGATGCTGCCGGCGCTGCTGGCGGTGCCAGTGGCCAACGCCGCTGGCTGGCGCGTCTCGCTGGGCATGTGGGCGCTGCTCGCGCTGGCCGCGGCACTGCCGTGGCTGGTGCTGGCCAGGCGCGCACCGAAGCCGCAGGCCGACGCCACCGATCCCACCGCACAGCCGCACGGCAAGGTGTGGCGCACGTCGCTGGGCTGGAGCATGACGCTGATGTTCGGCATGACCTCGCTGATGACCTATTCGATGTTCACCTGGCTGCCGCGCATCGTGGTCGAGGCCGGTGGCACGCCCGCCTTCGGTGGCGTGATGGTCGCGGTGTTCTCGGCGCTGGGCCTGCTGCCTTCACTGGTCATCCCATCGATGGCGGTTCGCATGCAGAACCCGTTCCCGCTGGTGCTGATCGGCTTCTTCTCGTTCGTGATCGCCTTCACCGGCCTGCTGCTGGCACCGATGAAGGCCCCGCTGCTGTGGGCCTGCCTGCTCGGCGTCGGTCCGTCAACCTTCCCGCTGGCGCTGACCCTGATCAACCTGCGCACGCGCACCCCCACCGGCTCGGCGGCGCTGTCCGGCTTCATGCAGGGCGTGGGCTACAGCTTCAGCTGCCTGGGGCCGTTCCTGGTCGGCTGGCTGCATACGGTCAGCAACGGCTGGACGCTCCCGTTCAGCTTCCTGTTCGGCTGCGCCACCCTGATGCTGTGCGCCTCCTGGGTGGCCTGCAAGCCGCGCAAACTGGAAGATCTCTGGTAACCGGCCGGGGCCACCAGACGGTCCCGCCTACCGCTCGTCAGCCCGTTTGCGCATTTTGACGCCGGGCTGACAATTCCGGGCGGATAGTGCCCACGAATGCCCTTCCTTGCCGCGTGCCGGCATCGGGCATGGGGGCGGCAGCGCCGCCCAGGCCACCACTCGGTGTGCGGGGGACTCTCGTTTCAGACAAGACATTGCAGGTCGCTGTCCTGGTTCCGCCCATCCCTGCTGGATGGGAGTTCGCGAGGGGAGTGACGCAGGCCACGGCCATCCCAAAATCTGGCATGTGATGTGCGTCACATTTTTCAGGTTGTCTGGTTCGGAAGCCAAGGGGGTCCCCAATGGTTGTCCACCGTCGGCTGGCGCTTTGCGTCGGCCTCGCCTGCACTGCCCTGGCCTGGGCCAGCAGCGCTGCGCCGCCCGACCGCGAGACGGCCCTGGCCGAGATCGGCCGCTACCGCGACCAGGCCCGCTGGCTGGATGCCCTCGGTGCGATCGAGCGCGCCAGCCAGCAGCAGCCCAACGACGATCTGCTGTTCAAGCTGCGCGTACTGACCCTGGGCGACATCGGCAATGCCTGGCGCGCCTGGGAGCTGCTCCAGCAGCGCCCGCAGCTGTTCGACGCTGCACAGAAGCAACGCATCGAAGGCGACTACCTGGCCAAGCTGGTGGTCTGGAGCCTGGCCTACAGCAGCAGCGAAGACAGCCGGCTGGAAGAGGCCGAATCAACCCTGGCGCGCATGCAGCGCTACGTCGGCGCAGAGGGCACCCCACCCGCGCAGGCGCCACTGCGCATCCGCCTGGACCGGCTGATCCTGCTCAACCGCCTGGGGCGCCACGCGCAGGTGCGCGAGGAAGCGCGGGCACTGCAGGCCGAAGGCCACACGTTGCCCGACTACGTGCTGCCCGCCGTGGGTGATTCGTTGATGGGCACCCTGCACCCGGAGGAAGCCATCCCGGTACTGCAGGCCGCAGTAGCCGCCGATCCGACGCGTGACGCCTCGCATTCGGAACTGGCCTATGCCTACCTGGAAAGCGAGCAACAGGAAAAGGCCATCGACCTGCTGCAGGCCTGGCGCGACAAGGAGCCGCCATGGCGCTGGAGCAACGGCAAGTCACCGTACGCGAACTGGTCGCGCTACGAGGCCGACCTGAACCTGGCAATGGTGCGCGCCTACAGCGGCGACCTGCGCACCGCACAGCACGACCTGGAATCGATGGTCGACATCGCACCTGGCAACGGCGGCCTGCAGAGTGCGCTGGGCAGCGTGTACATGATGCGCGGATGGCCACGCATGGCGCTGCAGCGGCAGCAGATGGCGCATGCGCTGGACCCACGCGACATCGAGCCACGGCTCGGCATGGAAGAGGCGTACGTTGCCCTGCAACGCGACGACCTGGCACGGCCGCTGCACGACGATCTGGTCGCGCGCTATCCCACCCAACCGGCAGTCGAACGCATGGACCAGGCCTGGCGCGCGCATCGCGGCTGGCACGTGAAGGCATGGACGGATATCGGCCGCAGCTCGGGCGGCGGTGGCACCTCGCCACTGGGCAACAACGACCGCCATTACGGTCTTGAGGTGGAAACGCCGTTGCTGGATGACCGCTGGCGGCTGTTTGCCTTCGCCGACCGCCGCACGGTCGATTTCCAGGACCAGCGCATTGATCCGCTGTGGCTGGGTGCCGGCGTGCGCTACCGTTTCGGACGACTGGATGCAGAAGCAGCGGTGTTTCGCGCCAACGATCACATCGGCGATACCGGCCTGCGTCTTGGTGTCGGCTGGCAGTTCAACGATTACTGGCACGCCGGGCTGGTGGCTGTACGCAACGATCCGGACGCCTCGATGCAGGCGCGCGTGGCCGGCATCACCGCCGACAGCGTGAGCGCGCAGGTGGACTACCGGCGCAGCGAGCTGACCCACTGGATGTTCGGCGCCAGCCGCTTCCGCTACGACGACGGCAACCACCGCGAACTGTTCAGCACCAGCGTTGAACAGCGCCTGCTGACCCGCCCGCGCTGGCTGATCGATGGTCTCGCCAGTGCCTACACCAGCCGCGGCAGCCGCGACGACGCCCCCTACTTCAACCCGAAGCGCGACCGCATGGTCGAGATCGGAATGCGCATCGACCAGCAGTTGTGGCGGCACTACGAGCGCCATTTCCGGCACCGGCTGACGGTTTCACTGGGTGACTACTGGCAGGATGGCTTCGGCAGTGCGCTGGTCCCTTCGGTGTCCTACATGCACGAATGGCAGCTGGGCCAGGGCCGCGTGTTCGAGTACGGCGTGCGCTGGTCGCGGCCGGTCTACGACGGCCACCGCGAGCGTCATATCGGCTTCGAAGCCGCACTGCGCTGGGGAGAATGACATGGCCCGCATCCTGCGACTGATCGTGCTCCTGCTGCTGTCCGCCTCGCCGCCGGCGTTCGCCCAGCAGGCCCTGCATCTCGATGCCATTGACAACGGCCTGCTGATCCTCAGCTACCACGACATCCGCGACCAGGTCGCGGCCAAGGGCGACGCCGATACCTACGCGGTGAGCACGCAGAACTTCGCCGCGCACCTGGACTGGCTGGGTGCGCACGGCTATCACCCGGTGTCGTTGTCGCAGGTGATCGACGCCTCACAGGGGCGCGCCACGCTGCCACCAAGGCCCGTGCTGCTGACCTTCGACGACGGCCTGCGCAGCGTCTACGACAAGGCGTTCCCGCTGCTGCAGGCCTACCGCTACCCGGCGCTGGTGGCGGTGATCACCGATTACGTGGACATGGCGCCCGGGCGCACGATCGACTATGGCTACCGGCCGTTCGGCCACGATGACTTCGTTACCTGGGCGCAGCTGAAGCAGATGCACGACAGCGGCCTGATCGAAGTGGCCAGCCATACCGACGACCTGCATCATGGCGTGCTTGCCAATCCGCAGGGCAATTCGACGCCAGCGGTGGTCACCCGCATCTACAGCCCGACCACGCACAGCTACGAAAGCGAGGCGCAGTACGAGCAGCGCCTGCGCGCCGACCTCGGCCGTAGCGTGCAGCGCATCCAGCAGCACCTGGGCATACGCCCGCGCGCCATCGTCTGGCCCTATGCCGCCTACAACCAGCTGAGCAACGACATCGCCGAGCAGCTGGGCATGCCGATATCCTTCGATCTGGAAGGCCGCAGCACACCGGTGGCCAGCGACCTGCACGGGCTGGCGCGTTTCCTGGTGAGCGACAACCCGACCGTGGAGGGGCTGGCCTTCGAGCTGCGCCGCGATGTTGCACTCGATGGCATCCGTGCGCTGCAGGTCGACCTGGATGATGTGTATGACCCGGACCCGGCACAGCAGGCGCGCAACCTCGATGCGCTGATCGAGCGAGTCAAGCGCATATCGCCCACCCACGTCTACCTGCAGGCTTTCGCCGACCCCGACGGCAACAACACCGCCGACGCGCTGTACTTCCCCAACCGGCACATGCCGATGCGCGCGGACCTGTTCAGCCGGGTCGCCTGGCAACTGAAGTCGCGCGCGGGAGTGAAGGTATACGCTTGGCTGCCGGTGCTCGGGTTCGAGCTGCCCGATCCGGTGCAGCGGAAGGCATTGGCGATCCACAACGGCGATACCGACGGCATGTACCGGCTGGACTTCACCAACCCGAAGGCACGCCAGATCATGCTCGACATCTACGAGGATCTGGCCGTCAACTCGTACTTCGAAGGCCTGCTCTTCCATGATGATGGTTACCTGCGCGACACGGAACTGCCGGCGCTGGCGGCCGGCGGTGATGGCAGCGCACGCACCCAGGCACTGATCGACTTCACCCTGGCCCTCCGCGACAGTGCACAGCGCTGGCGACCAAAGCTGGCGACGGTACGCAACCTGTATGCCGAGCCGGTGCTGCGCCCGCAGAGCGAGGCGTGGTTCGCACAGCGGCTGGACCTGTTCAACAAGGCCTACGACCAGACCGCGCTGATGGCGATGCCGTGGATGGAAGGCAGCAAGCACCCCGAGCGCTGGCTGGACCAGCTGCTGGCCGCGGTGCGCGCGCATGATCCCCAGCTGCAGCACACCCTGTTCGAACTGCAGACCGTGGATTGGCGCACCGGCCAGCCGATTCCCGCCGAACGCCTGCGCGCGCAGATCCGCCGGCTGCAGGCCCAGGGGGTGCATCACTTCGCCTGGTATCCGGATGATTTCATCGCCGACCAGCCCTCCACCCATGATGCCCGCGCGGCCATGTCCGCCGGCAACTTCCCGTACCCGGAGAAGTGACATGGACATGCATCCGCTGCTGCAGGTCCTGTTCCAGTTCGCCTTCTACTACCCGATGGTGATGGCGTTCTTCTGGATGTCGGGCGGGCTGTATTACTACTTCCGGCGTGAACGCCATTCGCGCCCGCGCAATGATCCTCCGTTGATGGTCGACCCACCGTTCGCAAGCCTGCTGATTCCCTGCCACAACGAGTCCGAGAACCTGGACGACACCCTGGGAGCCGCGCTGGCGCAGCGCTATCCGGCCGACTACGAGGTGATCGCCATCGACGATGGCAGCAGTGACGACACCGGCGCCCGGCTCGACGTGCTGGCGGCGAAACATCCACGGCTGCGCGTGCTGCACCTGGACCGCAACCTCGGCAAGGCCAATGCGCTGCGCATGGCGGCGCTGGCGGCACGCTCGGAGTACCTGGTGTGCATCGATGGCGATGCCATGCTGGAGGAGCACGCCCTCCACTGGATGGTTTGGCATCTGGTCAGTGGCAACCGGGTCGGCGCGGTCACCGGCAACCCACGCATCCGCAACCGCTCAACCCTGCTCGGGCGCCTGCAGGTGGCCGAGTTCTCCTCGATCATCGGCATGATCAAGCGCGCGCAACGTGTTTACGGGCGCATCTTCACGATCTCCGGGGTCATCGCCGGCTTCCGTCGCACCGCACTGCACCAGGTCGGCTGGTGGTCGGACGACATGGTGACCGAAGACATCGACATCAGCTGGCGCCTGCAGCGCGCGCACTGGGACATCCGCTACGAGCCCAACGCGCTGTGCTTCATCCTGATGCCGGAAACGCTGAAGGGCCTGTGGCGGCAACGACTGCGCTGGGCGCAGGGCGGCGTGGAAGTGATGCTGCGGCATGCGCGTTCACTGTTGCACTGGAAGGAGCGGCGCATGTGGGGCGTGCTGCTGGAGTATGTGCTGAGCGTGATCTGGGCCTACACCATGCTGTTCATCGTGGTGTTGTGGGTGCTTGGCAAGCTCATCGACATGCCGCCGCAGCTGTATATCGCCAGCCTGCTGCCGCAATGGCATGGCGTGATCCTGGCCCTGGTCTGCCTGCTGCAGTTCGCCAGCAGCCTGATCATCGACCGCCGTTACGAAACACAGATTGGACGCAACTACTTCTGGGTCATCTGGTACCCGATGGCGTACTGGCTGATCAGCCTTTCCACCACCCTGGTGGCGCTTCCCAAGACCCTGCTGCGCCGTCGCAGCAAGCGCGCTACCTGGACCAGCCCTGACCGGGGAATCCGATGAACGCCCACCACCCGTCCAACCGCTTCGACTCGCGGATGATCCGCAAGCCACATCATCAACCGCGCTTCCAGCGCACCGCCTGGGGCTTCGTCACCCTGGCGTTCTGGGGGTTCTACTTCTACCTGTGGGCACCGTTGGTGACCCTGCTCTCGTGGCTGATCGGCGGGCAGATGGCCTGGCAGCAGCTGTACGAGCGCAAGAACCAGTTCGACCCCTATGTGCTGGTCGCGCTGCCGCTGATGCTGTTGTGTGCAAGCGTGCTGCTGATCGGCTGGGCCGAGTACAACCGCGCGCGTTTCCGTGGCCGCGAGCGGCGCCAGCCACGGCCATTGGCCAGCCTCAATGAAGTAGCCGCCGATCTCGGCGCCAGCACCGGCCTGGCCGAGCGGCTGCTGGGCTGCAAGTGCGCTACGCTGCACATGGATGAGCATGCGCGGCCGATGGGCATCCGCCGCGAGGTGGTGTAACCCGACAACCCGGTGGGTGCCGACCCTGGTCGGCACTTGCTTTGGTAGATGCCGACCTTGGTCGGCACCGGGGTCTACCGCGAAGAGCATCCACGCACGGCGTGGATCTACTTGCGCGTCTGCCCTTCGCCACGCACCACGAAACGCTCGACGGTGAGCGCCTCCAATCCCATCGGGCCGTAGGCATGCAGCCGTGTGGTGGAAATGCCGATCTCGCTGCCCAAGCCGAGCTGGCCGCCATCGGAAAAGCGCGATGAGGCATTCACCATCACCACCGCCGAACGCAGCGCGTTGACGAAGCGTTCGGCGTGGCCGGCGTCTTCGGTCGCAATCACTTCGGTATGGTCGGAGGTATAGCGGCGGATGTGCGCAATGGCCGCATCGAGGTCATCCACCACCCGCACGGCCAGCACCAGATCCAGGAACTCGGCGGCGTAATCCGCATCGGTGGCTGCGGTGCTACCCGGCAGCAACGGCTGCGCAGCCGCGTCGGCGCGCAGCTCCACGCCGCGCTCACCGAGTGCCTGCGCCACGCGCGGCAGGAGGGTTTCGGCCACATCACGGTGCACCAGCAGGGTCTCCAGTGAGTTGCAGGCGGCCGGACGACTGCACTTGCCATCCACCAGAAGATCGATGGCCTTGCCAAGGTCGGCACTGGCATCCACGAACAAGTGGCAGACGCCCTTGTAGTGCTTGATCACCGGCACCCGTGCGTGTTCGGCGACGAAACGGATCAGGCCTTCGCCACCACGCGGAATCGCCAGGTCGATCAGCTCGTGCAGCTGCAGCAATTCCAGCATCGCTTCGCGGCGCAGGTCGGTCAGCACCGTCACCGCGGCCGGTGGCACGCCGTTGGCCTTGAGTGCGCCCGCCAGCGCCTGGGCGATGGCGGTGTTGGAATGGATTGCTTCGGAGCCACCGCGCAGGATCACGCCATTGCCAGCCTTCAGGCACAGCGCGGCGGCTTCGGCGGTCACGTTCGGGCGCGCCTCGTAGATCATCGCGATCACGCCCAGCGGCACGCGCACCTTCTGCACGCGGATTCCGTTCGGGCGTACGTCATCGCGGGTCACCTGGCCGACCGGATCTGGCAATCCGGCTACTTCGCGCACGGCCTCGGCCATCGCGAACAGGCGCGGCGGGTCCAGTGCCAGGCGATCAAGCATGGCGCTGCCCACGCCTTTCCCGCGTGCAGCGGCAAGGTCGCGCGCGTTGCCGGCCAGGATCAGCCCGGCGTTCACTTCCAGTGCCTGTGCCATCGCCAGCAGCAGCGCGCGCCGGGCGTCACTGTCGAGACCGGCGACCACCTGGGCCGCGTCACGGCAGGCCCGCGCCTGCGCTTCGATGTCACTCATCGGAATATCCTTCAATGCGGTCATGGCAGCACCAGGTCGTCACGGTGGACGACGCTGCCGCCGTAGTTGTAGCCGAGCACGGCCTGGATGTCGCGCGAATGGCGGCCAGCGATGCGGCGCACGTCGTCGGCCGCGTACTGGCTGACACCGCGGGCGATGCATACGCGCCCCTGCGATGCGTCCCAGCACACCTGCACCATGTCGCCACGGCGGAACGTCCCTTCCGCACCGGTGATGCCGCCAGGCAACAGCGAAGCGCCCTTCTCGCGCATCGCCTGTGCCGCACCGGCATCGATCAGGATCGCGCCTTCGGCCAGCGGTGCGTGCCGCAGCCAGTGCTTGCGTGCGGCCTCGCGGCTGCGCGCGGCGTGGATGCGGGTGCCGAACAGGCGATCCTGTGCCAGCGCGCGCACCACCTCGCCACTGCGTCCATTGAACAGGTAGGTCTCGATGCCGAGGCGACCCGCCTTGGCTGCCGCTTCCAGCTTGGTGCGCATGCCACCGGTACCGGTACGTGATCCCGCGCCCCCCGCCATCGCCAGCACTTCATCATTCAGTTCCGCAACGTCGTGCAGCGGCCGTGCGTCGGCATGCGAGCGCGGGTCGGCGCTGTACAGGCCGTCGATGTCGGTGGCGATGAACAGCGCATCGGCATCGACCAGCGCCGCCACCGTCGCCGCCAGATTATCGTTGTCGCCAAGCTTGAGTTCGTCCACCGACACGGTGTCGTTCTCGTTGACCACCGGCAACGCGCCCAGCCGCAGCAGTTCGTTGAGGGTGGCGCGGGCGTTGAGGTAGCGGCGGCGGTTGCGCAGGTCGTCATGGGTCAGCAGCACCTGCGCCACCGGGCGCTCGAAGAAGCGCTGCCAGAGCCCGATCAGCTGGGCCTGGCCGAGCGCGGCCAGCGCCTGCCGCGCCGCCATCGCCGCGCCGGGCTCATCGGCCCGCGGCAGGATCGCGCGCCCGGCAGCGACCGCGCCGGACGATACGATCACTACCTCACGCCCGGCCAGTACATTGGCAGAGACGAACTGCGCCAGGCCCAGCGCATGGCGTGGCGACAGGCCACCGCCGTCGGCCGCCAACAGGCTGCTGCCGACTTTCAGCACCGCACGCCGCCACGGCGGCAGCGCCTGTTCCGGGAACGGCGAAGCGACGTGGCTGGCATGCAGGGTCATCGGTCAGGGCCTCAGCGGGTGTTCCATTCGTGCACGGTCAGGTCGGAGGCCTGCATCGTCACCAGCGGATCGGTGGCGACGATGGCCTGTGCCTGCGCCAGGCTGTCCACGTTGCACAGCACATAGGCGCCACCGCTGCCATCGGCGAAGCCGCCGGTCAGCTGCAGCTTTCCCTGCGCCTGCAACGCATCGAGGAAGTCACGATGCGGCTGCACGGCGGCGGCATTGAAACCGGGCCGGCGCATGGCCAACACCAGGTAGACCGTGCCCGCCATCAGGACAGCGCCTGCCAGCGCGCGCGCAGTTCATCCAGGCGCAGGTTGGCTGCCGAACCCGGCGACACGCGAGCGGCCAGGCTGCCTTCCGGCGTGCGCCCCTGCCCTGCACTGTCGGCACCGGCCGCAGCGGCCTTGTAGGCCTCGCGGAACGGCACACCAGCCACGGCCGCTTCCACGGCAACGTCGGTGGCATACATGCCCGAGTCGATCGCTGCGCGCAGCCTGTCGTCACGCCACTCCAGATTGGCCAGCAGCGCCGGCAGCAGCTCCAGCGCGGCCAGGCCACGGCCGAAGCCATGGAAGATGGCGCCCTTGGACGACTGCAGGTCGCGATGGTAGCCCGACGGCAGCGACAGCAGCTGCTCGATCTCGGTGCGCGCGGCGGCGACGCTGGCATGGGTGGCGCGCATCAGCTCGATCACATCCGGGTTGCGCTTGTTGGGCATGATCGAGCTGCCGGTGGTGTACTGCGCCGGCAGTGCGACGAAGCCGAACTCGGCGCTGGTGAACAGCGACAGGTCCCAGGCAATGCGGCGCAGGTCCAGCGTGGCACCACCCAGTGCTTCCAGCGCGGCCAGCTCGAACTTGCCCCGCGACAGCTGCGCGTAGATCGGCGAGATCTGCATGCGTGCGAAACCGAGCACGGCGGTGGTGTGCTCGCGGTCCAGCGGCAGGTTCACGCCGTAGCCGGCAGCCGTGCCGAGCGGATTGGCGTCGACCAGCGCATGGGTGTCGCGGGCACGGATGGCATTGTCGATGAAGGCCTCGGCCCAGCCCGCCCACCACATGCCGGCCGAGGACACCACGGCACGCTGGATGTGGGTATAACCGGGAATCGGCAGGTCCTTCTCGGCCTGGGCACGGTCCAGCGCGACCTTTGCCACTTCGGCGCTGAGCTGGGCAACGCGCTGCAGCTTTTCCTTCAGCCACAGGCGGGTGGCCACCAGGATCTGGTCGTTGCGGCTGCGGCCGGTGTGGATCTTGCGGCCGGCATCACCGAGGCGTTCAGTCAGGCGCGCTTCGATGGCCGAGTGACCATCCTCATACTGGGTATCCAGCACGAAGCGGCCTTCGCGGAAGTCCTGCGCCAGGATCTCCAGTTCGCGCAGCAGGCCAGCCAGCTCGTCGGTACTGAGGATGCCGATGTGCTGCAGGCCCTGCGCATGCGCGGCGCTGGCGGCGATGTCATGCAGGAAGAACTCGCGATCGAGGATCACGTCGTCGCCGGCGAGGAAGGTCTGGATCTGGGCGTCGACGGCGACGCCGGGCTTCTGCCAAAGAAGGTCTGCCATGGGGGCTCCGGAAGGCGGGTTCAGTGCGGGATCGACGTCAGTTCGTCGATGCCCAGCGCAAGGTTGAGGTTCTGCATGGCCTGGGTGGCCGCGCCCTTCAGCAGGTTGTCCAGCGTCGCCACCACGACCACGCGCTTGCCGCCCGGGGCCAGGGTGAAGCCACCGACCTGGGCACCATGGCGGCCGGCAATGCGGCTGACCCAGGGCGCTTCGTCCACCACCTCGATCAGCGGTTCACCGGCATAGGCCTGCTGGAAGCGCTCGACGATCTGCTCGCGGGTCTGCACCTGGTTCAGCCACAGGTTGGCGGTAAGCGTGATGCCACGGAAATGCGGGGCGACGTGCGGCATGAACTCGACGGCCACGCCCAGCTGCACCGACACTTCGCGCTCGTGCACGTGGTTGGTCAGCGCGTAGGGCATCAGGTTGTCGGCCAGCAGGTCGACGTTGTTCTTGTCCGACGGCGTGGTACCGGCACCGGAGTAGCCGGAGACACCGAAGCACTGCGGCGGACCGGCCAGCAGGTCCAGCAGCGGATGCACCGCCAGCTGCATCGCAGTGGCATAGCAGCCCGGATTGCTGATGTGCTTCCGGCCGTTGTAGCGGCCGCGGGTCAGCTCCGGCAGGCCGTAGTACCAGCTTTTGTCGAAGCGGTAGTCGGCCGACAGGTCGACGATGACGGTGTCCGGTTTCGCTGCCTCAAGCGCGGCCACGAACGGCGCGGCCAGGCCATTGGGCAGGGCCAGGATCACCGCATCCACGCCCTTGGCGGCCACCGCGTCGGCGTCCAGGTTCTCGTACTGCAGTTCACCCTGGAATTCCGGATGGTGATCGGACAGGCGCTGCCCGGCGCGTTCGCGCGAGGACACGAAGGCCAGTTCCAGGCGCGGATGGGCGGCAACCAGCTTGATCAGCTCGGCGCCGGTATGGCCGCGGGCACCGACGATGCCCAGGGTGAAAGTCGAATCGTTCATGCGTGACTGTCCAGGCGGTACTGCAGGTGGCGCTTCACGCCCTGCCATTCCGCATCGATGATGGAGAAGATGACGGTGTCGCGCGGCGTGCCGTCGGCATGCCGCTTGTGGTTGCGCAGCACGCCATCCTGCTTGGCGCCGAGGCGGGCAATGGCGGCGCGCGAAGTGGTGTTGAACCAGCTGGTTTCCAGCACCACGCTGATGCAGCCCATCGTTTCGAAGGCGTGCTGCAGCAGCAACAGCTTGGCTTCGGTATTGGCCCCGGTGCGCTGCACGCGCGGCGTGTACCAGGTGTAGCCGAGGCTGAGTTTCGGCACGCTCGCATCCATGTCGTAGAAGCGCGTGCTGCCGATGATCTCACCGGCGGCATCGCAGATCACGAACGGAAGCACCTTGCCCTCGGCCTGCGCCTGCAGCGCGGCCTGCACATAGGCCTCGGCCCGCTCCGGCGACGGCACCTGGGTATACCAGAGCTGGTCCAGGCCGCTGCCGTCCAGCGCAGCACGCAGGCCGGGCACGTGTTCCATCTGCAGCGGCTGCAGCATCACGTGCTGGCCGCGCAGGGTGGGTACCGAATTCCAGGCGTCGGGGTTGCTCATCGCTCAGCCCTGCAGGCTTGGCGTGCGCTTGGCGCAGTGGTCGACATAGGTGCGGATGCGATCAATGCCATCGGCACCGAACCAGAACACCTTCCATTGATCCTGCTTGTAGCAGCCATCGGATTCGGCGTAGTAGAAATGGTTGATCGGGTTGCCATGCCGCGAGCGCCAGAACAGCTGCGGGGTTTCCTCCAGCATCACGTTCCAGACCGCACGACCGAGGCCTTCACCCTGCGCGTCGTCGAGCACGGCGAACTTGTCCAGGTACACGCCTTCGGCCTCATCGGTGAGGATCACCGCGGTGCGGTAGTTCTCGCTGACATAGGCGCGCAGCAGTCTGGTCTTCTCGAAGTAGTCCGGCACCAGGGTGCGGCCAAAGCTGGATTCAATCAGGCCCTTCAGGCGCGGCAGGTCCAGTTCGTTCCAGACGGTGGCGCGCAGCACCTTCTCGCCCTTGCGCACCAGCGTGCCCGAGCCCTTGTGGGTGAACAGTTCCTTGGCCAGGTCGGCCGGACGGGTGATCGACACCGACGATTCCAGCGGCAGGCGATCAAGCAGATCCTTGATCTGTTCGATCTTCACCTTCATGCCGCCGTGGATCCACGGCTGCGCGATCAGATGGTCGTACTCGGTGGACAGGTTGATCGAATCGATCACGTTGCCCGCCTCGTCCAGCAGGCCACCGGTGCCGGTCAGGAAGATGATCTTGTACGGCTGCAGTTCCTGCACCAGCTCGTTGGCGGCAAAGTCGGCGTTGACGTTGAGGATCTGGCCGCCGGCGGTCTCACCCAGGCTGGTGATGACCGGGATCGAACCGGCGCGCAGGCTGGCCTCGATTGGCGCCAGGTTGACCTTCTTCACCTCGCCGACCAGGCCGTAGGTATCCACGTCCAGGTACTCGGCCTCGAACACGCCACCGGTGATCGAAGTGGCGCGCGCGCCGTTCTGCTGCAGCGCCTCGACCAGGCGCAGGTTGGACTGCTGGAACACTCGGCGCACGATCGCCAATGCTTCCGGCGAGGTCACGCGCAGGCCGTTCACGGTCTGCTTCTCGATGCCGGCCGCCGACAGCTCGGCATCCAGCTGCGGGCCGGCGCCGTGCAGCACGATCGGGGTCAGGCCGACTTCCTGCAGGAACGACAGCGAGGAGGTCAGTGCGTCGAGGTCATCGCGCAGCACTGCGCCGCCGACCTTGACCACGGCGAAGCGCTTGGCATCCAGCTGCGAAAAGCGCTTGAGGTACTGGCTGATCTCCTTCGCGCTAGCCATGCTGGAAAGCAGGCGCACGATGGTCTGGCGGGTCTGGCGATGGGGCTGGAGGGCAGGAGACATTTCGGTTTCGTCGGAAAGGAAAGAATCAGGCGCCGGCGGCGATGATGCGGTGCACGGCGCCGGCGTAGCGCTGCAGCTGGTCCAGCGTCACGAACTCGTCGGCGGTGTGGGCCTGGGCGATGTCACCCGGGCCGAACACCAGCGTGGTGTAGCCACCGGCCGAGAACAGCGAGGCTTCGGTCCAGAAGTCCACCGCGTTGCCGATCGGCAGGTCCAGCGCATCGGCCACGTCGCGCGCCAGCAGGCGGCGGTTCTCGGCTTCGGCGATGTCGCCGGCCGGCAGGCTGGGGCCGCGGAAGGTTTCGGTGAATACCGCCGCTTCCGGCTCGGCGAAACCGGCGAAGGTGGCCAGCAACGCGTCGATGTTCATCGACGGCAGCGGCCGGAAACCGAAGCGCACTTCGGCGGTGGGCGCGATCATGTTGGCCTTGATGCCGCCTTCGACGCGGCCGATGTTGAAGCGCAGGCCGGTCAGCCCGCCAAAGCGCGCCGACGCCAACGATTCGACATGGTCCAGCGCACGGTTGCCCCAGCGCATCGCCTGGTGCAGCGCGCTGGCGGCGGCATCCTGCTTGCCCGAGGCATGCCCGGCGCGGCCGGCGAACTGCATCAGCACCGAGCTGATGCCGCGATGCGCCAGCACCGCTTCGCTCATGGTCGGCTCGGCCACAAGCACCGCTTCGTACGGAATGCCGCGGGCCAGGAACGCGGCGATGCAGCGCGGATCGTTGGCTTCCTCGTCGCTGGAGAACAGGAATGCCGCGTCACCGTCGCTGGCATTGGCTGCGGCCACCAGTGCAGCGGCCGCGCCCTTGATGTCACACACGCCCAGGCCGACCACGCGGTCGTCCAGGCGCCGCATCACGTGCGGGTCGGCACTCCAGTGCGGCGAGTCCGGCACGGTGTCCAGGTGCACGTTGAACAGGTACTTCGGCGTACCACGCACCGCGTACAGGCTGACCGCGCCCGCGCCATGGTCGATCACCTCGACATTGAAGCCGGGCAGGTTGTCGCGCAGGTAATCGAAGATGCCGCCGGTGGTGATCGCACGCGGCGGGTTGCGGGTGTCGAAGGACACCAGGGCCTGCAGGTGATCGAGCGTCTGTTCAAGCATGAATCAACAATCCTGTGGGATTCCGCCGGGCATGGCCCGGCGCTACCGGAATGCGTCTGGTGGAGAGCCCCCTTGTTGTTCAAGGGGGCGCGCCAACGGCGCGGGGTTGAGGTGGAATGCGTGGTCAACCGCTTAGCGGTTGACTTGCGCGTAAAGCGTCGAACTCATGCCGAACAGCTTGATGAAGCCCTCCGCCTCTTCCACGCCCCAGTCGGCCGACTGCGCGTAGGTGGCACCCTTGGTGTTGAGCAGGTGCGGCGACTTCACCGCCACCGCATCGACGCGGCCGCCGCGGGTTTCCAGCACCACTTCACCGTTCACCTTGGCCTGCGAGGACTTCAGGAAGGCCTCGATGTCAGTCTTCAGCGGGTCGTGGTAGAAGCCTTCGTACACCAGCTCCACCCACTTGCGCGCCACGTCCGGCTTGAAGCGGTTCTGCTGCTTGGTCAGCACGGCATCTTCCAGCGCGCGGTGTGCGGCCAGCAACGAGACCAGGCCCGGGGCCTCGAACACGATGCGGCCCTTCAGGCCGATCACGGTGTCGCCGGTGTACACGCCACGACCAACGCCATACGGGGCGAACAGCTTGTTGAGCTGGGCCAGGATCTGGTCGCCCTGCAGCGCCTTGCCGTTCAGTTCAACGGCTTCGCCTTCGACGAACTTCAGGGTGACGGTCAGGGCCTGTTCCGGCCACTCGCTGCGCGGCGAGCACCAGCCACGCGCACCCTCGCCCGGGGCTTCCCAACGGTCGATCTCGCCGCCGGACATGGTCAGGCCCAGCAGGTTCTCGTTGATGGTGTAGGCCTGCTGCTTGGCGCGCACGCCGAAACCGCGCTCTTCCAGGTACTTCTGCTCGTAGGCGCGGGTCTGGGTGTGCTCCTTCTGGATCTCGCGGATCGGCGCGATGATCTGGTAGTCACCCAGCGCCTTCACCGCCAGGTCGAAACGGACCTGGTCGTTGCCCATGCCGGTGCAGCCGTGGGCGATGATGTTGGTGCCCAGTTCGGCGGCACGCTTCAGCGCGGCATCGACGATCAGGTAACGGTCCGACACCAGCAGCGGGTACTGGCCCTGGTAGCCATCGCCAGCCCACACGAACGGCTTGACGAAGCCTTCCCAGATGGCCGGGCCACCATTGACGGTGACGTGGCTGGTGACGCCCAGCTCGGCGGCACGCTTCTCGATGAAATCGCGCTCTTCATCATCCACGCCGCCGGTGTCGGCGAACACGGTGTGCACGTTGTAGCCACGCTCCTGCAGGTACGGCACGCAGAAGCTGGTATCCAGGCCGCCGGAGAAAGCGAGAACGACGTCTTTGTTGCTCATGGGGAGGGTATGTCCTGGTAGCGCCGGGCCGTGCCCGGCGGAATGATTAAATCGGAAAAAAATCAGCGCCCGGCAACCGCGGCCATGATCGCCTTCTGCACGTGCAGGCGGTTCTCGGCTTCGTTGATGGCGATGCACTGCGGCGAATCCATCACGCCGTCGGTGGCCTTCACGTTGCGGCGCAGCGGCAGGCAGTGGCTGAACACGCCGTTGTTGGTCAGCGCCATCTTGCGTTCGTCGACGATGAAGTGCTTGAACTGGTCGCGAATCGGCTTTTCCGGCTCCCAGTTGCCGAAGAACGGCAGCGCGCCCCAGCTCTTGGCGTAGACCACGTCGGCGCCGGCGTAGGCGCTGTCGATGTCATGGCTGATCTTCAGCGAACCGCCGCTCTCGGCCACATTCTGCTCGGCCCAGCCCATGTAGCGGTCGTCGAGGATGTAGTCGGCGGTCGGGCACAGCAGGGTCACGTCCATGCCCATGCGGGTGGCGATGGTCAGCGCCGAATTGGCCACGGCGGTGTTCAGCGGCTTGGGGTGGTAGGTCCAGGTCAGCACGTACTTCTTGCCACGCAGGTCCTGGGTGCCGAAGTGCTCCTGCAGGGCCATCACATGCGCCAGTTCCTGGCACGGATGGGTGATGGTCTCCATGTTGATGACCGGCACCGGCGAGTACCTGGCGAAGCTGTTGAGGACGATGTCCTGGCGGTCGTAGGCCCAGTCCTGGAACTTGGGGAACGCACGCACAGCGATGATGTCGCAGTAACGGCCCAGCACCTTGGCCACTTCCGCGATGTGCTCTTCGGTATCGCCGTCCATCACCGTGCCGAGGTTGAACTCGATCGGCCACGCATCCTTGCCCGGCTGCAGCACCACCGCGTGGGCGCCGAGCTGGAACGCGCCCAGTTCGAAGCTGGTGCGGGTGCGCATGGACGGGTTGAAGAACACCAGCGCGATCGACTTGCCCTTGAGCTGGTCGCCGAGCTTGTTGCGCTTGAACAGCGCGGCCTGGGTCAGCAGCGCGTCGAGTTCGCTGCGGCTCCAGTCCTGGGTGTTCAGGAAGTGCTTGGGGGACATCATCTTTCCTTGCGTGGCAGCGCCGGGTCCGGCGCGGTGGAAGGGAAAAGCAGGAAGCAAAGGTGGAACGAAAAGATTGCAGTTGCAGCTTTCAGAACGCGTAAACGAAAAAACCCAGCCGGCGGGCTGGGTTTTTTTCGGACGAACAGCAAAAAGCTCCGGTTACCCAGCGAGAATGTGGGGTTCCGGTCGACGGGCACGCGAGGTCATGCCCGACGCCTGTCGGGCTGCGCTGCTGTCGTGCTGGAAGTCGGTGAGCTTCATGGCCGACAATCTTTGCATGCGGCCGGGGCCGGCGCAAGGGGCTGGGGCCACGGAATCAGGGATTGCCGGCGGCACCCTGCTCGGGGCCCACCCAGGGGGTGATCGAGACACGGATCTTCAGCCGGTTGCCGGGGTCTTCCGGCAGCCGCGAGCGGTACTTGGTGCCCTTGTAGACGTAATCCACGTCATAGGCGATCGGCCGGCGGAATTCACGCCCGACCGGCACGATGCGGCAGTCGCGGGTCAGCATCGGACCGTTGTTGGCTGGCGCCGGAGCCGGCGTCTCCGTCGCGGCCTCCTCGGGGATCTCCTCGTCACTGCGCTTGAACATCGAGCGCACTGAGTCCCAGAAGCGGCTGATCCGGCCCTTGTCCTCGACCGGCTCTTCACCGGTCACGTTGACCGGGGCCAGGGTACGGGTCGAGATCGGCTCGCAATGCTCCTCGGTGCGGGTTGCGCGCAGGGTCTGGAACACCGGCTCGACGTTCAGCACCTGCGCATAGTCGAACTTCACGTTCTCGACGATCACCACCCGGTTGCGCGGCTCGGCCTCCTGCGCCTGGACCACGGCGGCCGTCGCCGACAGGCAGGCCAGGGTCAGCAACGCGGTGGATTTCAGTGGCGACGGGAGCAAGGACACGGCAATAGTGTAGGCAGTGACGAGCGCAAGGGGCTGAACATTACCCGTCCACGCCGCTCCTGCCCACCCCACCTTGGGTGGAGCCGGCGTCCACCGGTGGCAATCGGCGTCCCCAAAGGGGGCCGACACGTTCTAAAATCACAGGCTTGTCCCCCAGCCACAGCCCCATGACCCTGCGCCTGCACAACAACCTGACTCGCCAGCTCGAACCGTTCACCCCGCTCGATCCGGCCTGTCCGACCCTGTATGTGTGTGGCCCCACGGTCTACAACTACGTGCACATCGGCAACGCCCGCGGCCCGGTGGTGTTCGGGGTGCTGGCCGACCTGCTGCGGCGGCGTTTCGGCACACTGCGCTACGCCCGCAACATCACCGACGTGGACGACAAGATCAACACCGCCGCGCGCGAGCAGGGGGTGCCGATCAGCACCATCACCGACAAGTTCGCCGCCGCCTACCGTGAAGACATGGCCGCGCTGGGCGTGGTGCCGCCGGACATCGAACCGGAAGTGACCGCACACATGCCGCAGATCATCACCATGATCGAGCAGCTGGTCGCCAACGGCCATGCCTATGCCGCCGAGGGCCACGTGCTGTTCGCGGTGGCCAGTTTCGACGGCTACGGCAAGCTGTCACGCCGCGACCCGGAAGAGATGCTGGCCGGCGCCCGTGTCGATGTCGCCCCCTACAAGCGCGATCCCGGCGATTTCGTGCTGTGGAAGCCCTCCACCGACGACCTGCCCGGCTGGGAATCGCCGTGGGGCCGTGGGCGCCCGGGCTGGCACATCGAATGCTCGGCGATGGCCGCCGCCCATCTGGGCGAGACCATCGACATCCATGCCGGCGGCGTCGACCTGCAGTTCCCGCACCACGAGAACGAAATCGCGCAGAGCGAATGCGCCCATGGCGGCAGGATCTTCGCTCGCTATTGGCTGCACAACGGCATGCTCAACTTCGGCGGCGCCAAGATGAGCAAGTCGCTGGGCAACATCGAGCGCGTGCATGACCTGGTGCGCCAGCATCCGCCGGAGGCCCTGCGCCTGGCGCTGCTGTCGGCCCATTACCGGCAGCCGCTGGACTGGTCCGATGGCCTGATCGAGCAGTCGGTGCGCACCCTGGACCGCCTGTACGGCACCCTGCGCGAACTGGCGTCGATCGAAGCCAGCGCGGTGATCCCGGCCAGCGTCGAGGCGACCCTGGATGACGACCTGAACACCCCGCAGGCGCTGGCCGAAGTGGCCCGCATCGCCGCCGAGGCGCGTCGTGCCACCGACAAGGCCGAACAGGCGCGCCTGAAGGGCGAGCTGCTCGGCGCCGGCCTGGCGCTGGGCCTGCTGCAGGCCGATCCGGCGCAGTGGTTCGGTACCGCCGCCGGCGATGACGGCGACGATGCCCGCATCCAGGGCCTGATCGACGAGCGCGCTGCGGCCAAGAAGGCGCGTGACTTCGCCCGTGCCGACGCCATCCGCGACCAGCTGGCCGCCGAAGGCATCGTGCTGGATGACACCCCGCAGGGCGTTCGCTGGTCGCGCAAGCGCGGCTGACCTGCCCTGCCCCGTGGCCGGTCCGCCGGCCACGCCCCCACCGTAGAGACTGTTGTGACCGACTCCCCGTTCCCGCTTGAACCCACCGCCGCCGAGGCCCAGACCGCCATCGCCGAGGAATTCGGCTTCTTCGGCGACTGGTCCGAGCGCTACCAGTACCTGATCGACCTCGGCCGCAAGCTGCCCGCCTTCCCGGACGAGTGGAAGACCGAAGAGCACCGCCTGCTGGGCTGCCAGTCGATGGTCTGGATCGTGCCGGAAGGCAACGCGCAGTCGCTGCGCTTCCACGCCATCAGCGACTCGGCCATCGTCTCCGGACTGATCTTCCTGGCCCTGCGCGTGTACTCCGGGCGCTCGGCACAGGAAATCCTGGATACCGAGCCCAGCTACATCCAGGACATCGGGCTGGCCCGCCACCTCTCCCCCACCCGCAGCAACGGCGTGGCGGCGATGCTGGCTTTCATCCGCGAGACCGCGCAGGCCCAGCTGCAGCGCGATCCGTCGTGAGCGAGCCTGCCACAGCCGAAGACACCGCGCTGGGCCTGCTGTCCCGGCCCGGTTTCGCCAAGCTGCTGGCCTACCGCATCTTCGCGATGCTGTCCTACCAGGTGGTGGCAGTCACCGTCGGCTGGCACATCTACGAAGTCACCCGCAATCCGTTCTCGCTGGGCCTGGTCGGCTTGGCCGAGGTGCTGCCGTTCTTCTGCGTGGCGCCGTTCGCCGGCTATCTGGTCGACCACCTGCCGCGCCGCCGGCTGGGCATGGTCGCCTGTTCCGGGCTGATCGCCACGGCGCTGGTGCTGACCGGCGTTGCCACCGGGTGGCTGCCGTTTGAAGGCGTGTGGCCGATCTATGCGGCCATTGCGCTGACCGGCATGGTCCGTGCGTTCCTCTCGCCCATCTACAACGCGCTGTTCGCCCGCGTGCTGGCCCGCGACCAGTTCGCACGCGGCGCCGGGCTCGGCGCCGTGGTGTTCCAGGCCGGCATGGTCGCCGGCCCGGCGCTGGGCGGCGTACTGGTCGGCTTCGGCGGCAAGGGCCTGTCGTATGCGGTGGCCACCGGCTTCGCGCTGGTGGCGATGGCCTGCCTGGCCGCGCTGAAAGTGGAAGAGCCAGTGCACACCGGTCCGGCCGCGCCGATCTTCAAGAGCATCGCCGAAGGCGCGCGCTTCGTGGTCGGCAACCGGATCATGGTCGGCGCGATGGCGCTGGACATGTTCTCGGTGCTTCTGGGCGGCGTGGTGGCGATGCTGCCGGCCTTCCTGCACGAAATCCTGCACCACGGCCCGGAAGGCCTGGGCATCCTGCGCGCGATGCCGGCGCTGGGTTCGGTGTGCGTTGGCCTGTGGCTGGCCCGCCACCCGCTGCACCGCAATGCCGGCCGCGTGCTGCTGTTCGCGGTGGCCGGGTTCGGCCTGTGCGTGATCAGCTTCGGGCTGTCGCAGCACTTCTGGCTGTCGGCGCTGATCCTGCTGTTCTACGGGGCGTTCGATGGCGTGTCGGTGGTGATCCGCTCGACCATCCTGCAGCTGGCCACGCCGGAGGAAATGCGCGGGCGGGTATCGTCGATCAACGGCATCTTCATCAGTTCGTCCAACGAACTGGGCGCGTTCTATGCCGGCACGATGGCGAAGCTGCTCGGCCTGGTGCCGGCGGTGGTGCTGGGCGGGTTCGCGGTGCTGAGCGTGGCCGGGATCACCGCGTGGAAGAACCCGACGCTGCGGAAACTGAATCTTCGCGACCTGCAGTGAACCTGTAGAGCCGAGCCCATGCTCGGCTGCGCATTTCCGTGCGCCCACGCAGCGGTTGCGCCGGGCCGCGCCCGGCGGGCTTCTTCCGCGACCGCGGCGGGGTGTCACTTTCTTTGCGCGCGCACCGTGCTGCAGGAGCAGCGCGGAACGGCGCAGCCGGCCCGCAGGGTGGCGCACATGGATGTGCGCCATCAAGAAAGTCACCAAAGAAACGCGCCGCCATCCGCGAGCCGGTGCTGCGCACTGGTGCCCTGCGCTCCTCGGCGAATCAGGGGACGGCGCGGAGAGCCAGCCGACTAGCAGTCGGCTCTACAGGATAGAGCCGCCTCTTCGCCCCTGATTCCCCTGCGGTGCTCGGCTCGCTACAAGGCGGACCTAACAGCCGCGAGCGCACGCATGACCGCTTCTGGTAGAGCCAAGCCATGCTTGGCTGTTCTTGCTCTTGCTCTTCCCTATCCTCCGGCTTCGGCCTGAGCCGAGCGTGGGCTCGGCTCTACATCAGCCGCGCACGCAGGGAAGCGTCAAGAGCCTGCGGATGGGTCCGGGCAGGACCGTCCGCGGCATGGATGCCGCGGCCGAGCTTACAGGGATGTACTTGCAGCGTGTCCTGCCCGACCCCACCCGCAGGCTCACCCCGATACCCGGAAGGCGCTGCTCTTCGCAGCCAACCCGAACCCAACAAAAAACCCGGCCGAAGCCGGGCTTTTCGCATGACATCACAACGAACCGGAATCAGTCGCCCTGCTGCTTCTGCAGGTGCTCCCAACGCTCCTGGGCGTCGATGGTGCGCTCGGCGGTCAGGCGCGCCTCCAGGCGCTCCAGGCCGATTTCTTCGCCGGTGTCGACGCAGTAGCCGTAGTCGCCCGCTTCCAGGCGCTTGAGGGTGCTGTCGATCTTGCCGATCAGCTTGCGGTAGCGGTCGCGGGTACGCAGTTCCAGCGAGTTCTCGGTCTCGCGGGTCGCACGCTCGGCTTCATCGCCGATGTCACGCACTTCCTCGCGCAGGTTCTCGATGGTCTGCTTGGACTCTTCCACCAGGTCCGCACGCCAGTTCTGCAGGCGCTGGCGGAAGTATTCCTGCTGCAGCGAGCTCATGTATTCCTCTTCCGAGGACGGCTTGTAGCCAGCCGGCAGGATCGGGCGGCCAGTGGCCTCGTCGGTCTTGTATTCGACCACCTTGTACTTGCTGCGCGGGGCCGGTGCAGCCGAGCGGGCGGCGACGGCCACGGCAACCTTGCCGACAGGGCGCGACACGGTCTTCGGGGCGGAATCGGATTTCACGGCGGTTTTGGCAGGCGATTTCGAAACGGGCACGGGATTCTTGGATTGCGGGGCCTTCGAAGCGGCAGGAGCGGCGGCCGGGGCCGGCTTTGAGGCCGGTTGGGCTGCTGCCACTGCCACGGTCTTGGCCGGGACAGGCTTGGCCGGAGCCGGCTTGGCAGCAGGCTTCGGTGCGGACTTCACTACTGGGGCCGGGGTCGGCTTCGCGGCCGGCGCGGCAACATTCTTGGCAACCTTCTTTACAGCGGCAGGCGTGGCGACCGGTTTAGCCGCAGCGACCTTCTTTGCTACGGGCTTGGCAACCGGCTTGACCGCAGCCTTCGGCGCCGGCTTGGCTGCTGCCTTCTTCGCCACCGGCTTGGCGGCGGCCTTCTTGACCGGCGCGGCCTTGCTGGCGGCCTTCTTCACCACCGGCGCCTTCTTGCTGGCAGCGGCAGGCTTGGCCTTGGCAGGCGCAGCGGCCTTCTTCGCCACCGGCTTGGTTGCCTTGACCGGCGTTTTCTTTGCGGTGGCCTTCCTGGCCGCCGGTTGCGAGGACGCTGCCTTGGTCGCCGGCTTGCTCGCCGGTTTCTTGGCAACGGGCTTTGCCGCCAACTTCTTCACAACAGGCTTGGCGGTTTTCTTGGCGGCCGTTGCGGCCTTCTTTGCAGTTTTTTTAGCAGCCACGAAACGCTCTTCCTTGGATTCCCCGGGGCCCGGGAAAGCGGGCCTTTATAGCCTACCCGTCCCGCAGCAGCAACCTCGGCACCCTGCTCCATTCAGTCCTGGAGTCAAGGTGCCCAAGGGGCAGTCCGACGAACACGGACCGCCTTGCGCGGTACGGAACCTGGCCAGCACCCGCGGGTGCTGGTACCGGTCGCAGGCCATCGGCGACATGCGACCAACGGCCCATCCTGCACAAATGCGGCCTTCATGCCAACTGGCATAAGATGACTGGGTGATCTCGCGCCTGCTCATTTCCCTGCTGCGCTTCTACAAGCGCTTCATCAGCCCCCTGCTGGGGCCGCGTTGCCGTTTCGTGCCGAGCTGTTCTGAATACGCGATGGACGCCATCTCCCGACACGGCCCGCTGCGCGGCAGCTGGCTGGCTGCGCGCCGGCTGGGCCGCTGCCATCCGTTCCATCCCGGCGGCTTCGACCCGGTGCCCGAATCCACCCACGCCCCCTCTTGCCGTTGCACAGGAAAACACTGACATGTCCTCCACCCTCATCACCAACGCCCGGATGGTCAACGAAGGCCGCACCTTCGACGGCGACCTGCGCATCGAGAACGGCCGCATCGCGCAGATCGGCAGCGGGCTCACGCCGCGCGACGGCGAGCAGGTGGTGGACGCCGCCGGGCGCTGGCTGCTGCCCGGCATGATCGACGACCAGGTGCATTTCCGCGAGCCGGGCCTGACCCACAAGGGCGACATCGCCAGCGAATCGGCGGCGGCCGTGGCCGGCGGCCTGACCAGCTTCATGGACATGCCCAACACCAACCCGCCGACGCTGGATTCGACCATCCTGGAAGCCAAGTACGAACTGGCACGCGGCCGCGCCTGGGCCAACTACGGCTTCTACCACGGCGCCAGCAATGACAACCTCGAAGCGATCCGTGCACTGGACCCGAAGAAGGCCCCGGGCGTGAAGGTGTTCATGGGCGCCTCCACCGGCAACATGCTGGTGGACAACCCGGAAACCCTGGACGCGATCTTCCGCGAATGCCCGACCCCGATCATCACGCACTGCGAAGACACGCCGATGATCGATGCCAACCTGAAGGCCTTCCAGGAAAAGTACGGTGACGCCCTGACGCCGGACATGCACCCGGACATCCGTTCGCGCGAAGCCTGCATCAAGTCCACCCGGCTGGCGATGTCGCTGGCACGCAAGCACGGTACCCGCCTGCACGTGCTGCACATCTCCACCGCTGACGAGCTGGCACTGTTCGAGAAGGGCCCGCTGATCCGCGCCGACGGCAGTCGCAAGCAGATCACTGCCGAAACCTGCGTGCACTTCCTGCACTTCGCGCGCCCGGATTACGCGACCAAGGGCAACCTGATCAAGTGCAACCCGGCGATCAAGGAAGTATCCGACCGCGAGGCGATCACCGCCGCGCTGGCCGACGACGTGCTGGACGTGCTGGCCACCGACCACGCGCCGCACACCTGGGAAGAGAAGCAGAAGCCGTACGCGCAGGCGCCGTCGGGCCTGCCGCTGGTGCAGTACGCACTGGTGGCCGCGCTGGAGCGCGTGCACGAAGGCAAGCTGACCCGCGAGCAGGTGGTGCAGAAATTCGCACACGCGCCGGCACAGCTGTTCGACGTGGAAGAGCGCGGCTTCCTGCGCGAAGGCTACTTCGCCGACCTGGTGCTGGTGGAGGACGTGCCGTTCACGGTCAAGCGCGAGGACGTGCTGTCCAAGTGTGGCTGGTCGCCGTTTGAAGGCACGACCTTCCGTTCGCGCGTCGCCGCCACCTGGGTCAACGGCCAGCTGGTGTGGGACGGCAGCAAACTGGTCGGCGAGCCGGCCGGCCAGCGCATGACCTACGACCGCTGATGCGCGCGGCTCTCCTGACCGGGGCGCTGCTCCTGGCTGCGCCCCTGCTCTGCACATCTTCGGCCAACGCGCAGGATGGCATCGGCAGCCTGATCGACAGCCGCGTGGTGTTTCCGGCCAGCGCGTCGCAGGGCGCGCTGGTGATCGGCAAAGTTCCCGCTGGCAGCCGCGTCCAGTACGCTGGCCGCCAGCTGCGGGTGAGCGGCTATGGCAGCGTGGTGTTCGGCATCGGCCGCGACGAGAAGGGTCCGTTGCGCGTGCAGGTGCAGCGCGCCGGCGGTGGCAGCGAAACCGTGACCATCGCGGTGACGCCGCGTGACTGGCCGACCGAGCGGGTCAACGGCGTGCCGCCGAAGACGGTCAATCCGCCGCCGGCAATTGCCGAGCGGATCAAGCGCGAACAGGCGCAGGTGACCGCCGCACGCGCCCGCGATGACGACCGTACCGACTTCACCCAGACCTTCATCTGGCCAGTGCAGGGCCGCATCAGCGGTCGCTTCGGCAATGCGCGCGTCTACAACGGCCAACCCGGCGCCGGTCATTCCGGCATGGACATCGCGGTGCCCACCGGCACCCCGGTGAAGGCACCGGCCGCCGGCATCGTCACCTTCGCCGGCCCGGACCTGTACCTGACCGGCGGCACGCTGCTGCTCGACCACGGTTTCGGCGTCAGTTCCAACTTCCTGCACCTGTCGCGCATCGACGTGAAGGTCGGGGATCGCGTCGAGCAGGGCCAGTTGATTGCGGCGGTCGGCGCCACCGGCCGCGCCACCGGCCCGCACCTGCACTGGGGCATGAACTGGTTCGACACCCGTATCGACCCGCTGCTGGTGCTGGAGCGGAAGTAACGCCCATCGCCCGGTGCGGTAGTGAGCCGCTGTTGTAGAGCCGAGCCCACGCTCGGCTGTCGCGCAGAGATGAGCCGAGCATGGGCTCGGCTCTACAGACAGCATGCGGATCAAGGTCCGCACCCACCAGAATCAATCAGCCGCGCGCTGCCCACCACACGCGCAACAGCGTGCGCACCGGGGTGGCTTCGATCGGCTTGCCTGCGGCCTGCGCGGCCACGCGTGCGCGCGCCAGGCTGGACCACACGCGGCGCGGGCGCGGACCGGGTACGCGGCTGCCCCACCCCTTCAGCAGGTACTGCGCCCAGCGCTGCGCAGCGGTGCTGGAATCCTCATCCAGCAGGCTGCGCGGTACACCGGCCACGCCGGCATCCTGCAGGCGCTGGGCCAGGGTCTGCAGCTGCACCGCACGGCCGGCACCGGTGCGCGGCTTGTCCGCGAACAACGCCGCCTCGACCGCAGCCACGGCTTCAGCGTAGTTGACCAGCGCACGCTCGGCACTGGCGGCGTCCAGCGCGACGGTACGCGCTTCAACCAGATCCGGCAGAGCCTCGGCCAGCTGCGCCCACGGCGCACGCACCGGCTCCAGCAGGCGCCCCAACGGATGACGCGACCGGTACGCAGCCCAGCTGCGCAGCTCCTCGCCCCACCATGCCAGCTTGGCATCGGCTGGCAGCGGGTCGCCACTGGTGTTGAGCATGTCGTCGAATTCCTGCAGCAGCGCGAACCACGCAACTGCAAGCTCGCGTTGCGATTCGGCCACGAACGGGGCGGCCACCGACCATTCCGGCCAGCGGCTGCGCCACTTGTCGAGGAAACTGTCCAGCGCGGTACTGCTCACTACGTCATTCCTTACGGCTGGGCCGGGGTTGCCGGCCGGGTCGGCCAGAGGCTGGCCAGTTGCAGAAGTCCGGCGTTCTCGACCAGCACGTCGGCCTGCCAGGCCAGGGGGTCGTCGCTGTGCAGGCGGTAGCCCCACAGCGCCGCCACCGACGGCATGGCGGCAGCGCGTGCGGCGATGATGTCGCGCTCGTCGTCGCCCACGTACACGCAGTCTTCGGCGGCAACGGCAATCGCCTGCGCGGCGTGCAGCAGCGGCAGCGGATGCGGCTTGCGCTCGGCCAGGCTGTCGCCGCCCACCAGCACCGCACAGCGTTGCTGCCAGCCGTACTGCGGCACAATCAGCCGCGCCAGGTACTCCGGCTTGTTGGTGACGATGCCCCACACTGTGCCGGCGGCATCCAGTGCAGCAAGCATGTCTGCAACGCCATCGAACAATACCGCGTGCTGGCCGATCAACCGCTCGTAGCGCTGCAGAAACTCCGGAATCAGCGCATCACGCGCCGCCGTGTCCAGTTCGGGGAAGGCTGCCGAGACCATCGCACGCGAGCCCTTCGACACCACCGGGCGCAACAACGCCGGATCGATCGGTGCACGGCCACGCTCGGCCAGCATCGCATCGCAGGTGGCAACGAAGTCCGGTGCACTGTCCAGCAGCGTGCCGTCCAGGTCGAACAGCACCGCACGCGGGAAACCGGGGGAGGTCATGCCGGCTTGACCGCGTAGGCCAGGTAGTTGATGTCGGTGCGGCTGCTCAGGCGGGCGTGGTTGCGCCACGGCTCGTAGGCCATGCCGCTGACATCCACCAGCTGCATGTCGGCCTCGCGCAACCAGCGCGCCAGCTCGGCCGGCTTGATGAATTCCTGGTAGTGATGTGTGCCCTTGGGCAGCAGCCGCGCCACGTACTCGGCGCCGACAATCGCCACCGCGAAGGCAGCAGCGGTGCGGTTGATGGTCGACAGGAACAGGTGACCGCCCGGCTTCAGCAGGCGCTTGCAGGCTTCGATGATCGCGCCCGGATCCGGCACGTGCTCGAGCATTTCCATGCAGGTGACCACATCGAAACTGCCCGGCTGCTCGGCAGCCAGGTCCTCGGCGGCCTGGACGCGATAATCGACCTTGGCACCGCTTTCCAGCGCGTGCAGGCGCGCGACCTTGACCAGTTCCGGGGCCAGGTCGATGGCGGTGACGTCGGCACCGGACTGCGCCAGCGCCTCGCTCAGCAGGCCGCCACCGCAGCCGATGTCCAGCACGCGCGCACCGCGCAGCGGCACGCGGTCGGCCACGTACTTCAGCCGCACCGGGTTCAGCGCATGCAGCGGCTTCTGCGGGCCGTCAGCGTCCCACCAGCGGTTGGCCAGCGCGGCGAACTTGTCCAGCTCGGCCTGATCGAAATTGGAGGAAGCGTGGGGGGCAGTCATGGGGAAGTCCTTGCAGCGCCAGGGTTCAGGCGCGGATATGACGGATACGCTCGCGCCACTGGCGCGCGTTGGCGATGATGCCCGGCAGGTCCATGCCGACCAGCTCGCGCTGCACCAGCTTCGGCTTGCCGGCAATCCAGACATCGCTGACCTGCTGGCGGCCGGTGGCGTACACCAGCTGCGACAGCACGTTGTGCAGCGGCTGGGTTTCCAGCGCGGACAGGTCGACGCAGACCAGGTCGGCCTGCTTGCCGACCTCGATCGAACCGATGCGGTCGCCGAAGCCCAGCGCGCGGGCGCCACCCAGCGTGGAGGCACGCAGCGTGGTGGCTGCATCCAGCGCGGTGGCGTCGTCGGCCACGGCCTTGGCCAGGATCGCCGCAGTGCGGTTCTCGCTGAACATGTCCAGGTCGTTGTTGCTGGCGCAGCCGTCGGTGCCGATGGCCAGGTTCACGCCGGCGCGCTGCAGGGCGCAGGCCGGGCAGAAACCGGAGGCCAGCTTCAGGTTCGATTCCGGGCAGTGCACCACGCTGACGCCGCGTTCGGCGCACAGGTGGATTTCCGCGTCGGTCAGCTGGGTCATGTGCACCGCGATCAGGCGGTCGTTGACCAGCCCGAGCCGATCCAGCCGCGCCAGCGGGCGCTGGCCGTGCAGCTTGATCGAATCGGTGATTTCCTGCGCGGTCTCGTGGGTGTGCAGGTGGACCTGCATGTCGAGCTGGTCGGACAGCATCCGCACCCGCTCGAAATTGGCGTCGTTTACGGTGTACGGCGCGTGCGGCGCGAACGCGGTGCCGATCAGCGGATCGGTGCGCCACTGGTCATGCAGTTCACCGGCCTTGGCGAAGTACTCGTCGTCGGTCTTGGCCCAGGCGGTGGGGAAATCGATGATGACCGCGCCGACCAGCGCGCGGAAACCATGCTTCTTGTAGACCGCGGCCTGCACGTCGCCGAAGAAGTAGTTCTCGTTGGCGCAGGTGGTGCCGCCGCGCAGCATCTCGGCGATGGCCAGGGTGGTGCCGTCGGCGACGAATTCGGGGCCGATCACCGCCGCTTCCACCGGCCAGATGTGCTGCTGCAGCCAGGTCATCAGTGGCAGGTCGTCGGCGACGCCGCGCAGCAGGGTCATCGGATTGTGCGTGTGCGCGTTGACCAGGCCCGGCATCAGCGCCGCCTCGGGGCGGCTGACCACCTGCGCGGCACGGAAGCGCGCACGCGCCTCGGCACGCGGCAGGATGGCGACGATCTCGCTGCCACGCACGGCCACGGCATGGTCTTCCAGCACCACCGCATGCGGCTCGATCGGAACGACATAACCGGCTTCGATGAGCAGGTCGCAGGCTTCGGGGAGGTGCGGGCTATCGCTCATGCGGGCTCACTGGCTATTGGAGAAGGGCCTGGCGGGAGGCGGTAGCGCCGGGCCATGCCCGGCGGCTGTCCGCTGCGGCGCCATGGGCGCCAGCAACAGGTTCCGGGTTGTGCCCGGAAAGCCGAGCATGGCTCGGCTCTACAGGTAATCCGACTGCGCCGGATTACTTGACGCGTGCGGAGTACTCGCCCGAACGGGTGTCGACGCGGATCACTTCGTCCTGGTTGACGAACAGCGGCACGCGGACCACGGCGCCGGTTTCCAGGGTGGCCGGCTTGCCGCCGCCGCCCGAGGTGTCGCCACGGACGCCCGGATCGGTCTCGGTGATCTTCAGTTCGACGAAGTTCGGCGGCTGCACGAAGATCGGCTCACCGTTCCACAGGGTGACCACGCAGGACTCTTCGCCCTTCAGCCACTTCTCGGCGCCGCCCATGCCGGCCTTGGTGGCCTGGACCTGCTCGAAGGATTCCGGATCCATGAAGTGCCAGTACTCGCCATCGCTGTACATGAAGTTCATGTCGGTGTCGACGACGTCGGCTGCATCCAGCGAGTCGGTCGACTTCATGGTCACTTCCTGGGTACGGCCGTCCTTGATCAGGCGGTACTTCACGCGGGTGAAGGCCTGGCCCTTGCCCGGCTTGACGTATTCGGTGTCGATGATGACGGCCGGTTGGTTGTTGACCAGGATCTTCATCCCGTTCTTGACGTCGTTCATGCCGTAGCTGGCCATGCGTAAACTCCTGAGTGGCAGAAACACCGCGGGTGCGGCGAGCCGTTAGAATGGAAAGCCCACCGGATGCCGGTGGGCGACTGTTTTTCTGCCCCCATGATAACCGCAGGCCCCCTCTCCATGCAGCTTTCCGCCTTCCCCCGGCCCCAGTCGCCAGGCGCGCCCGCGCGCTGGCAGCAGCTCTGGCGCCAGGCACTGCGCGACCCACAGGCCCTGCTGGCCCGGCTGCAGCTGGACCCGGCCGCGCTGGGCGTCTCGGAAGCGGCCATGGCCCAGTTCGCGCTGCGCGTGCCGGAGGGGTTCGTGGCCCGCATGCGCAAGGGTGATCCGGCCGATCCGCTGCTGCGGCAGGTGCTGCCGATCGACGAGGAAATGCGTCCCGCGCCCGGGTTCAGCTTCGATGCGGTGGGCGATGGCGCGGCCAAGAAGGCCACCGGCGTCATCCAGAAGTACCGTGGCCGCGCCCTGCTGGTTGCCACCGGCAGCTGCGCGATCAACTGCCGCTACTGCTTCCGCCGCCACTTCGACTATGGCGCGGAGAACGCCGCCAGGGGTAGCTGGCAGGAGGCCGTAGCCGCCATCGCCGCCGACCCGGACATCGACGAGGTGATCCTGTCCGGCGGCGATCCACTGTCTCTGGCCACGCACAAGCTGGTCGAGCTGACCGACGCACTGCGCGCGATCCCGCACATCCGCCGCCTGCGCATCCACAGCCGCCTGCCGATCGTGCTGCCCGAACGCGTGGACGAGGAGCTGCTGGCCTGGCTGGGCGGCCTGCCGTGGCCGCTGGCCATCGTGGTCCACGCCAACCACGCCAACGAATTCGACGCCAGCGTGGACGCCGCGATGGCGCGCCTGCGCGGCACCGGCGCCCAACTGCTGAACCAGGCGGTGCTGCTGCGCGGAGTCAACGACAGCGTGCAGGCGCTGCAGGACCTGAGCGAGCGCAGCTTCGCTGCCGGCGTGCTGCCCTACTACCTGCACCAGCTGGACCGGGTCGAAGGCGTGGCCCACTTTGAAGTGGATGACACCCAGGCCAAGGCACTGATTGCCGGGTTGACCACGCGCCTGTCCGGTTACCTGATTCCGAAACTGGTGCGCGAGCTGCCGGGCGACCCGAGCAAGCGCCCGCTGTAAATCCGGGGGCGGGATCAGATCCCTTTTCCTGCGGAAAAGGGATCTGATCCCAGGACAACGGCAGCAGGTCAGAGGCCCGACTCGATCATCCGTACCACTTCGGTGGCGGTGACCGGGTGGCTCAGCCAGTAACCCTGTCCCAGATCGCAGCCGCGCTGCGCCAGCAGCTCGAACTGCGCCTGCTGCTCGATGCCCTCTGCCACCACGGTGATGCCCAGCGCGTGGGCCATGGCGATGATCGCCGTGGTCAATGCGAGGTCGTCGGGATCACGCTGCATGTCGGCCACGAAACTCTTGTCGATCTTCACGCCGTCCACGGGTACCTGGCGCAGATGACTGAGCCCGGAGAAGCCGGTCCCGAAATCATCCAGCCAGACCTTCACGCCGGTGCGGTGCAGCTTGTCCAGCAGCTGCGCGGCAACCATCTCGTCGCCGATCACGGCGGTTTCGGTCAGCTCCAGATGCAGGCGCGACGCTGGCAGCCCGGATTCATGCAGGCATTGCGCGACCAGCGCCGGCAGTTCGCCGCCGCGCAGCTGCCGCGGTGACACGTTGACCGATACGAACAGGTCATCGCCCGCCACGCCACGTGGCCATTGCGAGGCCTCCATGCAGGCCGCACGCAGCACCTTCGGGCCGATGATCTCGATCAGCCCGCTCTGCTCGGCCACTTCGATGAACACCGACGGCGGAATCGTGCCCAGCGTCGGATGCTGCCAGCGCAGCAGCACTTCGACGCCAACCATGCGACGGTCGCGCATGCGGAAGATCGGCTGGTAGGCCAGGCGCAGTTCGCCGCGCTCCCAGGCCCCGCGCAGCTCCTGCTCCATGTGCACGCGACGCTCGACCGCATGGTCCATCGCCCGGCTGTAGTAGCGGTAGCAGTTCTTGCCCGCCATCTTCGCCTGGTACATCGCGATGTCGCCGTTCTTCAGCAGCGTCGTCGCGTCGGCCGCATCATCGGGGAACAGGGTCACGCCGATCGAGGTACCGAGGAACAGCTCCCGGCCCTGCACCACCAGTGGCCTGCCCAGCTCACGCACCAGCACCTCGGCCAGCAGCCGCGCGTTGGCGGCCACGTCACCGTCGCCGACCAGAATCACGAATTCATCGCCACCGAAGCGGGCCAGCAGGGCCTCGTCACCGCCCGCTTCCGCGACCGCACGACCGATGCGCTGTGCGAACTGCAGCAACGCCTCGTCACCGGCCTCATGGCCAAGCGTGTCGTTGACCCGCTTGAAATCGTCGATGTCGGCGAACAACAGTCCCAACCGGTGATTGGCGGCACGCGCTGCCATCAGCCGATGGTCCAGCGCTTCGCGGAACGCCAGCCGGTTGGTCAGCCCGGTCAAGGCATCGGTGTAGGCCATGTGCCGCACTTCACGGTCATGGCGGGCGATCGCATCGCGCATGCGGGCGAAGCCGCGCACCAGCTCACCCACTTCGTCGTCACGGGTGTTCTCGGCCAGCGGTGTCTGATAGTCCCCCGCCTCGATGCGGCGCGCGGCTGCGGCCAGATCGCGGATCGGCGCGACCAGCGTGCGCTGCACGTACATGATCACCACCACGCCAATCACCACCAGCAACCCCAGCATCAGCAGCAACCATCCGAGGTGGCGGCTGCCGACCAGCTGCAGGCGTTCGCCAAGGGTGGCATTGGCCGCCTGTTCGCGTTGCTGTACCTCGTCCAGCGCCATGCCGACGCGGACGCCGCCGATGCGCTGGTTGCCGACCATGATCGGCATCGTGTTGTCCAGCACCTTCGGCGATTCCTGCACCAGCAATGCCTGCGCCGCCGCCGCCTTGGGCGCCAGGGGATCGGCCATCGGCTGGCCGAATCCCGAGACCTCGACCGATCCGTCGTGCACCAGCCGGCCACGCTCGTCGAACACCAGTACATAACGCACCACCGGCTGTCGCGCGGTGCTGCGCACGAGTACGCCAACCTGGTCCAGGTCGCGGTAGTACAGTGGGTTGGCCAGCGCATCGGACAACTCGCGCGCCATCGCCTCGCCGCGGCTGCGCACGCTGCGATCGAACAATTCATGGATGACGCCACCGCTGAGGGTGCGCACCTCGCTCTGCATCGCCGTCTGGCGCCCCAGCAGCACCGCCAGGATCGCGACCACCACGACCATCGCTCCGCCCATCGCCAGCAGGAACCGGGCCTGCATCCCCGAGCCGAGCCACTTCATTCCACTTCCATCCGCACGCGCGTCAATCCTTGTTTCAATTCATCCAACCGCTGCTGCGCATGCGCATCGACACGGTGGAACCCGGAAGTGCCAAAAAACCGATGCAACGCGCCCTGTGCCTGCGGGTCGCTGGCTGCCTGCAGCAGGACGTCCTGCAGGCGATCGCGCACCCGGGCATCGAGGTCGGCGCGGACCATCTCCACCGCACGCGGGTATGGTTCGGTGCGCAGCAGTTCGCGGAAATCGCGCCGGAATGCAGCCGGCACCCGCCGCTCGTCATTCCAGTCCACGCTGCTCACCGCCCCCACATCCGCCATCCCCTTGTGCACGTACGTCGCGATGTTCAACTCGCTGCGCGCGAACACATACCCCACGCTGTCACGCCCTGGCACGTCCCACACCCCGGCCAGGATCTGTGGCGACAGGCCATGGTTCAGCAGGGTCATCACCGGCACCAGATAGGCGCTGGTGGAGGCCGTGTTCTGCAGGGCCAGACGATGGCCGCGCAGATCCTGCACCCGCTGGATGGGACTGTCGCTGCGCACGAAGAACACCGTCTGGTACTCCCGCACACCGTTGCGCTCGGTCAGCAGCAGGGGGCGAGCGCCGCTGCGCTGGCCCAACGCCACTGCCGTACCGGAGGTTTCCGTGACCCAGTCGACCCGTCCCCGCCGCAGATAGCTGGCCATCTGCTGCGGGTCGCGGGCCATCAGTATCCGCCCCTCCTGGATGCCGACGTCATGCATGCGAGCCACAACGTAGTCCAGCAGGGGTTGCAGCTGCTCGTAGTGGGCCTTGGGGTCATCGCTGATCCGGCCCAGCACCAGCACCGGGTCCGGTGCTGCACGCACCGTCCCGGCCAGCAGGACCATGGCCAGGCTCAGCAGTCCCCCCTGCATTGCCTTTCGCAGACCCGACACAGGCTTCATCCCCCCCTGGGTATCCAGACAGACTACCCGAAAAAATGAGAACGTCGTCAGCTGTCCTTGCCGCCTGCCTGCGCCAGTCGCGCCATGCGCTGGGTGTCGGCGAGGATGCCGCGCAGCAGGCGCACTTCCTGTTCGGTGGGCTCGCTGCGCAGGAACAGGCGGCGCAGCTTGCGCATCGCCGACTCGGGGGCGCGGCCCTTGTGGAAATCGATCTCGTCCAGCGTGTCACCCAGCTGGGCGAAGAAGCTCTCCATCTGCTCGTGGCTGGCCGCCTGTTCGCGGAAGCCGGGTTCGGTTTCTGCAACCGGCTGCGCCCCAAGCAGTTGCATGCGCGTTTCATAGGCCAGCACCTGCACGGCGGCGGCCAGGTTGAGCGAACTGAACTCCGGGTCTGACGGGATGTGCACTGCGGCGTGGCAGAGCTGCAGCTCCTCGTTGGTCAGGCCGGTGCGCTCGCGGCCGAACACCAGTGCCACCTCGGCACCTTCGCCCGCCTTGGCCACCGCACGGGCGGCAGCATCGGCCGGCAGGTACTCCTCCAGCTGGACGCGGCGGGCACGGGCCGTGCAGCCCAGTACCAGGCGACAGTCAGCCACGGCCTCGGCCAGGGTAGCCACCACCGGGGCGTCCCCCAGCACGTCTTCGGCACCGGCCGAGCGGCGGAAGGCCTCTTCGTCGAGCGGCTTTTCGGGGGCGACCAGCACCAGGCGGGCCAGGCCCATGGTCTTCAGGGCGCGGGCGGCAGCCCCCATGTTGCCGGGGTGCTGGGTACCGACCAGGACGAATCGGAGGCGGGTTGCGGCAGGAAACTGGGACATGAACAGGGAAAAGGTCGAGCTGGACGATGACCAATGGTAAACTGTGCGGCCGGCCACTGCGCCGGACCCGCTCTTTTCCCCCGCCAGTCCATCTCTTCTGCCTTTCCGGGAGCCCACGCCATGCAGAAACCCGCCGTCACCGTCATGGTCAAGGCCGCCCGCCTCGCCGGCAACGTCCTGTTGCGCAACATCAACAAGCTCGAGGCACTGAACGTGGTGCAGAAGGGCCGGATGGACTATGCCAGCGAAGTGGATGCGGACGCGGAAAAGGTCATCGTCAAGGAACTCAAGCGCGCCTACCCGGACTACGGCATCTTCGGTGAAGAAGGTGGCGTGCAGGGCGAGCGCCGCCAGATGTGGGTCATCGACCCGCTGGATGGCACCAGCAACTACCTGCGCGGCGTGCCGCACTACTGCGTGTCGATCGCCCTGGTCGAGAATGGCGAGCCGACCGATGCGGTCATCTTCGATCCGCTGCGCAATGAACTGTTCACCGCCAGCCGCGGCGCCGGTGCCGTGCTGAACGACCGCCGCATCCGCGTGGCCGACCGCAAGGATCTGGAAGGCACCATGATTCACACCGGCTTCGCCCCGCGCGAGCGCAGCCGCGCCAGTGCCCAGCTGAAGGCGGTCGACGCCCTGCTGGTGCACGGCGAGGACATCCGCCGCACTGGTTCGGCCGCGCTGGACCTGGCCTACGTGGCCTGCGGCCGTGCCGATGCCTACTTCGAAGCCGGCGTGAAGGCGTGGGACATCGCCGCCGGCCTGCTGCTGGTCCGCGAAGCGGGCGGCAAGGTCTGCGACTTCAAGGGCGCCACCCTGGGCCGCATGGACAACCGCGGCCCGGAGACGCACCAGATCGTGGCCGGCAACCTGAAGGTGGCAGAGTCGTTGCAGAAGGTGCTGGTCAACACCGGTTACGCTGCCGAGTTCGACGCAAAGTTCTGAGCGTCCACGTAACGCGGCTCACTGAAACGGCACCTGCGAGGGTGCCGTTTTCGTTTGTGCGCACGGAGATTCGTTTCCGCCGGGCATGGCCCGGCGCTACCGATGCATGCCTCTCCACAAACAAAAACGCCCGGCGCGGGGCCAGGCGTTCCTGCACTAACAAGGAGCGAAGACTTACGCCACCGTCGACGCCCGCAGCGCAGCAATGCGCTCTTCCAGCGGCGGATGGCTCATGAACAGCTTCTTCGCGGTCGAACCGGCAATACCGAATGCAGCGATCTGCGTCGGCAGCGTGCTCTGGCCGTGGTTCAACTGCAGGCGCTCCAGCGCGGCGATCATCTTCTGGCGGCCAGCCAGCGAGGCACCGCCTGCATCGGCGCGGAACTCGCGGTGGCGCGAGAACCACATCGCGATGATGGTGGCGAACAGGCCGAATACCATCTCCAGCACGAACACGATGATGAAGTAGGCGAAGCCACGGCCGCCGCCTTCGCGGTTGCCCGACAGCGCGCTGTCGATGATGCCGCCGACCACGCGGGCCAGCACGATCACGAAGGTGTTCAGCACACCCTGCAGCAGCGCCATGGTGATCATGTCACCGTTGGCGACGTGGGCGATCTCATGGCCCAGCACCGCTTCGGCCTCGTCCTCGCTCATGTTGTGCAGCAGGCCGGTGGACACCGCCACCAGCGCGTTGTTGCGGTTGGCGCCGGTGGCGAAGGCGTTGATCTCCGGGCCATCGTACACAGCGACTTCCGGCATGCCGATGCCGGCGGCCTTGGCCTGGCGCTCGACCGTGGCCAGCAGCCAGCGCTCGGTCTGGTTGCGCGGCTCGGTAATCACCACCGCACCGGTGGAGCGCTTGGCCATCCACTTGGACAGCAGCAGCGAGATAAGCGAGCCACCAAAACCAAAGATCGCGGCCATGACCAGCAGGCCACTCATCTGGTTCGAACTGACCCCCAGCAACGACATCACGATGCTGGCGAGGATCAGGACCGCGAAGTTGGTCGCCAGGAACAGGGCAATGCGGGTAAACATGGGAAAATCCGGCTCGGAAGGGGGCGATACCGGTCAATTTGCGGTGTGGTCAGCTTGAATTCAAGCGCCAACCTGACCGACGATTCAGCCAGCATGATCTCCCCCATTCCCTGCGGCCGCTTCGCGCCCTCGCCGACCGGCCTGCTTCACCCCGGATCCCTGCTCGCCGCCTTCGGCAGCTGGCTGCTTGCACGCCATCACGGTGGCCTGTGGCGGCTGCGCATCGAAGACGTCGACCCACCGCGCACTGTGCCCGGTGCCGCCGAGGCACAGCTGCAGGCGCTGGCGGCATTCGGCCTGGTCCACGATGGCCCGATCGTCTGGCAGAGCGCGCGCGGCGACGCCTACCAGGCCGTGCTGGACGTGCTGCTTGCCAGCGACCAGGCCTTCGTCTGCCACTGCAGCCGCAGCGACCTGACTGCCAGCGGCGGCATCCACCATCGTTGCGTCGCCCGGCAATCTCGACCGGACCCCGCCGTCCGCTTCCGCGTGCAACCGGGCAGCATCGTGCGCTTCACCGATGGCCTGCGTGGACCGCAGCAGCAGGACGTGCATGCCGAGGTCGGCGACTTCGTGCTGCGCCGTGCGGATGGCTGCTGGGCCTACCAGCTGGCAGTCGTGGTCGATGACGCCGCACAGGGCGTGACCGAGGTGGTGCGCGGCGCCGACCTGCTCGACTCTACCGCACGGCAGATCCTGCTGCAGCAGGCACTGTGCCTGCCAGTACCGCGCTACTGGCACCTGCCGCTGCTGCTGGATACGCCGGGCCACAAACTTTCCAAGTCGCTGGCCGCACTGCCGGTGGACAGTTCGCGCCCGCTGCCAGTGCTGCGCCAACTTTGGCAGCTGCTCGGCCAGGCACCCGGGGCACTGGAACCTGCGCACGATCTGGACACGCTGCTGGCGGCCGCCCGGCAGGCCTTCGACCCGGCGCGGCTGCCACGTGCCGACATCCTGCTGCCACCCGGCGCACTTTCCGCGCCGATGTTGCAGAATCCCCCCTCCCCCACCTGATTTCCGGACAGCATCCCATGACATCTCGCGTCGCACTGGTCACCGGCGGAACCGGCGGCATCGGCACCGCCATCTGCCAGCGCCTGGCCGACCAGGGCCACCGGGTCGCCACCAATTACCGCGACGAGGGCAAAGCCCGCACCTGGCAGCAGGCGATGGCCGAACGCGGTTACAGCGTGTCGATCTTCCCGGGTGATGTCTCCGATCCGGACAGTGCCGAAGCACTGGTACGTGCAGTCGAGGCCGAACTGGGCCCGGTCGAGATCCTGGTCAACAATGCCGGCATCACCCGCGACACCACCTTCCATCGCATGCGCGCGGACCAGTGGCACGATGTGATCAACACCAACCTCAATTCGGTGTTCAACGTCACCCGCCCAGTCATCGAGGGCATGCGCCGGCGGGGCTGGGGCCGGGTCATCCAGATCAGCTCGATCAACGGCCTGAAGGGCCAGTACGGCCAGGCCAACTACGCGGCTGCCAAGGCCGGCATGCATGGCTTCACCATCTCGCTGGCCCGCGAGAACGCCGGCTTCGGCATTACCGTCAACACCATTTCGCCCGGCTACGTGGCCACCGACATGGTGATGGCGGTGCCGGAAGAAGTGCGCGCCAAGATCGTCGCCGACATTCCCACCGGGCGCCTCGGCAAGCCGGAGGAAATCGCTTACGGCGTGTCCTTCCTGGTCGCAGAGGAAGCCTCGTGGATCACCGGCAGCAACCTGGACATCAATGGCGGCCACCATATGGGTTGGTAAGCGGCGCTGGCGGCCGCAGCGGCGCACATCCGCAGCCCCTGCCAATGGTCATGCTGCGCAGCACGCAAACCCTTGTTGCGCAACATGATCCCCCGTGAAAGCCAAGCCTGGCGGGGGCTGAGGCGGTTGCAACGGCTGCTGCACTGCGCCATGCTGCGCATCTACTGTGACGAGTGACCGCTTCAATGGCTGCGACCCGCATCATCAAGAAGTATCCGAACCGCCGTCTCTACGACACCGAGATCTCCAGCTACATCACCATCGAGGACGTGCGCCAGCTGATCCTGGACGGTGAAGACTTCGAAGTCCGTGACGCCAAGAGCGGCGACGACCTCACCCGTTCGGTGCTGCTGCAGATCATCGCCGACCAGGAACAGGACGGCGAACCGATGCTGTCCACCCAGCTGCTGAGCCAGCTGATCCGCTTCTATGGCGACTCCCTGCAGGGCTTCATGGGCAATTACCTGGAGCGCAGCATGCAGGTCTTCCTGGACCAGCAGCAGCAGTTCCGCCAGCAGATGGGCAACCTGCTGGGGCAGACCCCGTGGGCGATGATGAACCAACTGACCGAGCGCAACCTGGAGCTGTGGCAGGAATTCCAGCGCAGCATGGGCACCGGTTTCGGTGGTCCGCGGCCGGGTGGCACAGGTACCGGCACCGGTACCGGCAACAAGCCCAACGAACCCGGCACCGGTACTGGCACCGGCGGCAAGACCCGCCGCTGAGCCGCTGTACCGTCGGATGCGAAAACGGCGCGCCCGATGGCGCGCCGTTTCGTTTTGTGCCCCCGGCGGAGCATCAACGTTTCGCCTTGCACCCCGTGCATACGCGTTCGACCTTGTAGCCCTTCGCCTTCAGCTTCTCGACCACGCCGTCACTGCCAAGCAGGTGCAGCGTACCGACCACCACCAGCGTGCCACCCTGCCCGGCCTGCAGGTACGGCAGCAGCTTCGGTACCCACGCATCGTTGCGCCCGGTGTTGATGCGCTGGTAAAGCTGCGGGTACTGCTGGCGCATTTCCGCGGCCATCTTCGTCCACAACACGCGCTCATCGCCGCGCCGCCATGCGTCGTGCAGCTGGCGTGCCTGCTCATCGCCCTTGCCCGCCTGGTCCAGCGCCTCGGACAGCATCTGCCGCTGCTCCTGCACGGTCATGCCGTCGAGCATGCCGATCTGGGTATCGATGTCTTCCAACCCAGCGGTCTTGCGGCCGGTCTTCTGCGCGCGCTCCATGAAATGACGGTCCAGGCCCAGCGCCGGGTCCAGGCCCATCTTCTGCATCTGCCCGACCGAAATGCTCAGGCCGACGAACCAGGGCTTCATGCCCTGCATCTGCGCCAGCGGAAGCTTGTTCCCGGATGCAAACGCCTGCAGCTTCTGCCAAGTGGCCGCGTCAAGATCGCGCTTGAGCTCGCTGCCATCGGTGCGCACTGCAGCCTGCACCATGCGACTGGCCAGCTGCGGCGACTGCATGTCCTCCGGCGACAGTTCGAACACGACCCGCTTCGAAGCCTCGAAGGCCTGCTCGACGTCGGGCGACAGCGGGTAGTCCTGCGGCTTCAACAGGTGGAATGATCCAAGCAGGTACACGCGTGAATCACCCGGGCCGGTCACCTTCCACAGCAGTGGCACCGGCGGCTTGGCTGCCGCCGTGGCAGCGGCGTCGGCGGCCGGTGCATTGCGCGCCGGTGCCAGCGGTGCGATTGCAAGCGCTGCCATCAGCAGCGTTGCACGGAACAGTTGCTTCAACGGCATCTCAGCCTTCTCCTTCAGACAGGTGGTAGGCCTTCTCGCCCGCTTCCATGCGCAGGTCCAGCCGGTTCTCCGGCGGCGCCAGCGGGCACGTGGCATAGGCGGTGAATGCGCACGGCGGGTTGTAGGCATGGTTGAAATCGATGCGTACCGTGCCGTCGGCAGAGGGTGCATCGGTATCCAGGTAGCGCCCGGCCGGATAACTGCCGCGGCCACTGGTGCGGTCGGCAAAGATCAGGAACAGCGGCTGCCCGGTGGCTCCGATCGCCTCCAGCCGCCATGTGCGGCCATCGCGTTCGAATTCGACCGCGCCCGCATTGGGCATCTCGGTGGTCAGGCCGGTGATGTCGACAATGGGCAGGGTCTTGCCCGCCGGATGCGGGATGAAACGTGCCTGCACCTGCCAGTCCGGACCACCCGGCCAGTACTCCAGCCCGGCGAAATCACGGCGCGCCGGCGCATCGGCATGTTTGACCCGCAGCGCATCGCGCGGCCCGCGCCGGATGATGCTGAGCTGGCCTTTGCCACCGTCGAAGGCCAGCAGCGTCGGCTGTGGATCCTTGTCGGTGTCGACGCGGATACGACCACGCACCGGTTGGCCGTCATGGCCGACGTCCACACCGGCTTCGGGCGTGAACCACCACTGGCCGCCCTCGCGACGTAGCAGGCCCAGCTTGTCCGGGCCGACCGTCAGGCGGATGCCATTGGTGGCACCACTGCCGACGAAGTGCGATTTGTTCTGCAGCCAGTGCAGGCCGACCAGGGCCGTCCAGCCATCGGGCCGGGTCAGGTCCTGGTAACGGGCTACCCGCCATTGCTGCTGCGCGGCCGCATAGGCCGGATCTTCAGCGACCTTCGGCGCCGGCGGTGTCGCCGGGCTGCACGCGGCCAACAGCAAGGCGGCCAGCAGGCCGCCCATTCCCCGATAACGCATCGATGCTCCCCTCAACGTCCGCGCAGGAACCAGCGGTCGATTTCCGCCAGCGAAAAACGGGCCCAGGTCGGCCGGCCGTGGTTGCACTGGCCGGACCGCTCGGTGATTTCCATGTCGCGCAGCAGCGCGTTCATTTCCGGCACGGTCAGGCGCCGGTTGGCACGCACCGCACCGTGGCAGGCCATGGTCGACAGCAGTTCGTCACGTGCGCTGGCCACGCGGCGGCTCTGGCCATGCTCGCGCAGGTCGGTCAGCACGTCGCGCAGCAGCCCTTCCGGTTCGGCATGCGCCAACAGCGCTGGAATGCTGCGCACATGCAGCGATCCGGGGCCGGCACGGGTCACCTCGAAACCGAGCGCCGCCAACGTCTCGGCTTCACTTTCGGCCGTGTCGGCCTCGCGCTCGCCCACTGCCAGCGTGATCGGCACCAGCAGCGGCTGCGACTGCAGGCCGATACCGTCGTGCGCGTTCTTCAGGCGCTCGTAGCCGATGCGCTCGTGCGCGGCATGCATGTCGACCACGATCAGGCCTTCTGCGTTCTCCGCCAGAATGTAGATGCCATGCAGCTGCGCGATCGCATAGCCCAGCGGCGGCACACCGGCATCGGCACTGGTGACCGGCAGTCCGTTCTCGGTGGGCATCGGCGGCAGCGCCGCCCCGCGTTCGGCACCGGCCGGCGTGGCATACAGCGCGGCGTAGGCCGCCGGCGCATCAGCCACCTGCAGCCCAAGGGGCTGCTGCGGGCGCCAGCCGGAAAAACCACCACCACCGCCGCCTGATCCGGCACCCGGCGCAGGCCCACGCACCAGCCCGAAACCCGACGCGCCCGCGCTCGATGCCATCGATGCAGCAGCGGTGTCCACCGGATGCACCGGACCCGCACCGATCTCCTGCACCGACATGCCGGCACGGGTATCAGCCAGCGCGTCCTTCAGTGTGCGGTAGACGAAGTCGTGCACCAGCCGCGAATCACGGAAGCGCACTTCATGCTTGGCCGGGTGCACGTTGACATCGACGCGGGTCGGGTCCAGCTCCAGAAAAAGCACATAGGCCGGCTGCCGGCCGTGGTACAGCACATCGCCGTACGCCATCTTCACCGCATGGGCGACACTTCGATCGCGCACCGAACGGCCGTTGACGTACAGGTACTGCTGATCAGCGCTGGCCCGCGAGTAATGCGGCTGCGCGATCCAGCCATGCAGGCGCAGGCCCGCGCCGCTGTGGTCCACGCGCACGGCCTGGTTGGCGAAGTCCTCGCCCAGCGTTTCGGCCAGCCGCGCATCGGAATACAGGTCGCCTGGCTTGTAGCGGCGCGAGGCCTTGCCGTTGTGCGACACGCGCAGCTCGACATCCGGTCGCGCCAGCGCCAGCGAACGCAACCATTCTTCGATATGGCCCAGTTCGGTACGCTCGGCGCGCAGGAACTTGCGTCGCGCAGGTACGTTGTAGAACAGCTCGCGCACTTCCACCGTGGTACCCGGTGCATGCGCACGTGGCGTGACGTCGCCGATCTTGCCGCCTTCGATCTGCAGCGCCGAACCGTGTTCGTCATGTGCGCGACGCGAGGACAGGGTGAAGCGGCTGACCGAGGCGATCGAGGGCAGTGCTTCGCCACGGAAACCGAGCGTGGCCACCGATTCAAGGTCGTCGAGGTCGGCGATCTTGCTGGTGGCATGCCGCGATACCGCCAGTGGCAGCTGTTCCGGTGCGATGCCACTGCCGTTGTCGCGGATGCGGATCAGGCGGACACCGCCCTCTTCCAGGTCGATGTCGACACGGCTGGCGCCGGCATCGATCGCGTTCTCGACCAGTTCCTTGACCACCGATGCAGGACGTTCGACCACTTCGCCGGCGGCGATCTGGTTGATCAGGATTTCCGGCAACGGCCGGATCGGACGCGGGCCGGGCGCGCTCATGGGAGAGGATGGGCAGCAGACTTCATGGGTCGATGATAGCGGAGCAGCTGCATGTAGAGTCGACTGCCAGTCGACTGCTCTTCTCCGGGCACCGCCCCCCGCGCTGCGCGGTAGAGTCGACTGTCAGTCGACTGCTCCTCACCGGGCACCGAGAAACCCGCGCTGCGCGCGTAGTCGACTGACAGTCGACTCTACCGCGCCCTACGGGAAGCGGGTTATTTGCTGCCGCCGGCCATGGTGCCGGCGGCGTCGATCTCGGCCTGGGCACGGGCCGCGTACAGCGTCCCCGGCGGTGGCTGGCGGCTGAAGAAGGTGTGCACACCGTCGAGCACGGCACCGGCAATCTTGCGCTGGTAGGCCGGATCGATCAGGCGGCGCTCTTCGTCCGGGTTGGAGATGAACGCGGTTTCCACCAGCATGGCCGGCATGTCCGAGGTGCGCAGCACGGCGAAGTTGGCGCGTTCGATGTTCGGCTTGTGGTTGTTGCCGATCCGCTTCAGGCCGCCCAGCACGTGGCCGGCGGCGTCTTCGGAGGCCTTCATGTAACCGCTCTGGGCCAGGTCCAGCAACACGTTGGCGAGCGTGCCCTCGGTCTGCTGCAGGCGCACGCCACCCACCAGATCGGCCGCGTTTTCCTTGTCCGCCAGCCAGCGGGCGCGCTGCGAAGAAGCACCCTTGGTCGACAGCACATAGACCGACGAGCCAGTGGCCGAACGGTTTTCGGCCGCATCGGCGTGGATCGAAATGAAGATGTCGGCCTTGTTCGCACGCGCCTTCTGCGCGCGCATCGGCAGCGGGATGAACACGTCGCTGTCGCGGGTCAGGTACGCCTTCAGGCCCGGCGTGGCGTTGACCTGGCGGGCAAGCTCACGGGCCACCGCGAGGGTGACATCCTTTTCGCGCTTGCCGGTCGGGCCGATCGCGCCCGGATCCTGGCCACCGTGGCCGGGATCGATGGCGACCACCAGATGACGCATGCCGGCCTGCATGCGGATGCGCGAGGCATCACTGGGCATGGCCGGACGCGGCGGTTCCACCGGCGTCGGTGCCGGTGCCGGTACGGTCGCCGGCGGCGTGGTCACCACGGCGGCGGTGCGCTGGCCGGCGAGGATCGCGGCCGGCGAGGAAGAAGGCGAGCTGCTGGCCACGGTACCGGCAGCCGCAACCTGGGCTGGTGCAGTGGACGGCGCCGGGGTCGGCGTGGCCGGTGCGGCAGCAGTGGCACTGGCCTGCTGCCGCACCTGCGCGGTCAGCAGCGCGGTCGCACGCGCGGCATCGGTACGCGACTGCGCGCTTTCGGCCGGGGTCGGCGCGGGCGTGGCCACCGGTGCCTGCGGCTGCACCGCCGGCGTCACTGCAGGACGGCTGGCGGCCACGGCCGGGCCATCGCCCGGCCATTCGATCACCAGCTTGGATTCATTGCCCTCGCGCTGCATCTGCGGGCGGAACGGCGCCACCGATTCAGCGAGGTCGAAAACGACACGGAAGGTCCCCGGCACCGGCTGTCCAGTCCGCACCGCCGTAACCACGCCCTGCGCAGCCGGCATCTTCAGGTTGCGTATGGCGCTGGAGTCCGGGAAATCGACCACCAGGCGGTTCGGTCCGGCCAGCGACAGGGTCTTGTAACCGCCACTACCGACCAGCGAAATCTCGGCACGGGTGCCGGTGGCGCCCGTATTCAGCAGAACCTGGCGGACCTCACCGGCCCACGCACTGACGCTCGCCAGACCCAGTCCGACGGCAGCACAGATGGCGATGAGACGGTTCCCCGGGCGCATGGCTCAGGATTCAATCACCGCGCTGAACGGAATGCAACACCTTTTTCCTTAATAATCCGTAACCTGCCGGTGTTTGTTCTCGTCAGCCGACAGAAATGGCCTGCAAGTCGCCCCCTTGAGGGAGCCGTTTCAGCCATTCATTCCCCACGTCGCTGGCCCCAGTGAGACGCACGCGGCGTCCCTGACCCTCGATTTCCAGCGCTACCACCAGATCGGTCGGTGGCAACGCGCCGGCGCCCCGCTCGGGCCATTCGACCAGCCACAACACCGCGCTGCCCTCATCCAGGCCAAGGAAATCCAGCTCGCCGGCCTGGCCGATGCGATACAGGTCCAGGTGCCAGGCCTCGCCGCCACTGGCCAGCGGATAGCGCTCGACCAGGGTATAGGTCGGGCTGCGGATGGCACCCTGCACACCCAGCGCGCGCAACAGTGCACGGGCCGTGGTGGACTTGCCGGCACCGAGGTCGCCGCGCAGTTCGATCAGCGCCTGCGGCGGTCGGGTCGCCGCCAGCCACTGCCCGAGCAGTTCGGTTGCGTCGCTGTCGGCAAGGAAGAAATCAGTCATGAAGAGCGTTCCGGGTTGGCCAGTCGCCGCAGCGGCACCAGCAGATCAGTGGGAAGCAGGCCGCGTGCGCCGTCGGCGGCCGCAGCGTCGCCAGCGAGCGCATGCAGCAGTGCACCAGCGGCGGCAGCGTCGAAGGCGGCCAGCCCCTGCGCGCGCAGGCTGGCAATGATGCCGGTGAGCAGGTCGCCCATGCCCCCTACGGCCATGCCGGGATTGCCTGCAGCGATCAGTCGGGGCGCCTGCCCTGGGGCCGTCACGATGCTGCCCGCGCCCTTCAGCACCACCACGGCGTGGAAGCGTTCGGCCAACGCCTGCGCACAGCGGTAGCGATCGGCCTGGATGTCGGCGGTACTGCAGCCGAGCAGGCGCGCGGCCTCGCCCGGGTGTGGCGTAAGGATGGCGTCCGGTAGCGCGCGCGGATCCTGCGCCAGCAGATTCAGTGCATCGGCATCAACCACCAGCGGTTTGTCGCCGGCCAGCACCCGCGCAAACAGTGCGCGCGCCCATTCGTCCTGGCCCAGGCCGGGGCCGATCGCCACCACCCTGGCCTTGTCCAGCAGCGCCGGCAGCACATCGCCATCTTCAAGCGCATGGGTCATGGCCTCGGGCAGCCGAGCCAGCAACGGGCCGACGTGATCGCGCCGGGTGCCCAGGCTCAACAACCCCGCACCGGCACGCAGTGCCGCTTCGGCTGCCATCGCGATGGCCCCACCGCTGCCATGGTTGCCGCCGACGCACAGCACATGCCCGGATTCGCCCTTGTGAGTGTTGGCGCGGCGTGGTGGCAGCAGTGCCGGCAAACGCGCCTGTGTCCAGTGCTCCGCGGCGGGCGATGCGCCCTGCCATGCAGCCGCTGGCAGCTGCAGCGGTGCCAACGCCTTCTGCCCGCAATGATCCAGCGCATCCCCGGTATACAGGCCGCGATGCGCCACGATGAACTGCAGGGTCAGCGCGGCGTTCACCGCCACACCCGGCACCGCGCCGCGGTCGGCATCCACGCCACTGGGGACGTCCAGCGCCAGCACCGGTGCTGCCTGTGCATTGACGGCGGCGATCAGCGCCTGCGCCGCGCCTTCGGGCGCGCGGTCGAAGCCCAGCCCGAACAGGGCATCGACCCAGATATCCGCCTCGGGCAGGGCCCCATCGAATTCCATGACAATGCCGCCGTCGGATTTGAAATCCGATGCTGCACGCTGTGCCAGCACGGTTGAAGGTGGCTTGCCCGGCAAGGCGATCACCGCCACCACGCGCCCCGCCTGCCGTGCATGGCGGGCCAGCACCAGGCCGTCGCCGCCGTTGTTGCCGGCTCCGACCACCACGCCGATCCGCCGCGCCTGCGGCCAGTGCTGCAGCAGGCACTGCAAGGCGGCCTGGCCGGCCTGCGCCATCAGGCCCCAGCCGCCATCGGCAGCCAGTGCCGAGGCCTGCGCATCAAGCGCACGCGCAGCGACGGAATCGAACAGATCGGCAAGGTTGGCCATGCAGGGATTTTATACTGGTGAACATGTCCCCCGCCCTCACCCCTGTCGATCCGGCCCAAGCCGTGCAGCGCATCCGCGAACTGGCGCGTGCGCATGGCTTCCAGCGCTGCGGTATCGCCGGCATCGAGCTGGGCGAGGATGAGGCGCACCTGGCCGACTGGCTGGGCCAGGGCCTGTACGGCACGATGGACTGGATGGCGCGCCACGGCACCCTGCGCGCGCGTCCCGCCGAGCTGCTGCCCGGCACGGTGCGGGTGATCTCGGTAGGCATGGACTACAGCCACAAGGACGACACCGAAGCCTGGGCCACCCTGGCCGATCCCGGCCGCGCCTACGTGGCGCGCTACGCGCTGGGCCGCGACTACCACAAGCTGATGCGCAACCGGCTGCAGAAGCTGGCCACGCAGATCAACGACGAAGTGGCGCCGCTGGGCTACCGCGTGTTCGTCGATTCGGCCCCCGTGCTGGAACGCGCACTGGCGCGCAACGCCGGGCTGGGCTGGATCGGCAAGCACACCTGCCTGATCGATCGCCACGGCGGTTCGTGGTTCTTCATCGGCGAGATCTACATCGATATCCCGCTGCCGATCGATGTGGCGGCCACGGCACACTGCGGCACCTGCACGCGCTGCATCGATGTCTGTCCCACCCGTGCGATCACCGGGCCGCAGCGACTGGACGCACGGCGCTGCATTTCCTACCTGACCATCGAGCACGATGGCGCCATTCCCGAAGACATGCGGCCATTGATGGGCAACCGCATCTACGGCTGCGACGACTGCCAGCTGGTCTGCCCCTGGAACAAGTTCGCCAAGCGCACCGACGAAGCCGACTTCCGCGCACGCAACAACCTCGACACTGCCCGCCTGGACCAGCTGTTCGCCTGGGACGAAGCCGAGTTCCTGCACCGCACCGAAGGCAGCCCGATCCGGCGCAGCGGCCACGAGCGCTGGCTGCGCAACATCGCCGTAGCACTGGGCAATGCGCCGACCACGGCCGAAACGCTGGCCGCGCTGCACACCCGCGCCGACCATCCCTCCCCCCTGGTGCGCGAACACGTGCAGTGGGCGCTGGGCCAGCACGCACCGCGCTGACGTGCGATCCTGAGCATCCGTTCCACCTGCCGCACGCCGTTCCCATGCAGCCACGCAACAACGACATCCTCACCCCCAGCCAGCTCAACACCCTGGCCCGTGACCTGCTGGAAGGCAGCTTCCCGGCGATCTGGGTCGAGGCCGAGCTTGGCAGCGTGGCGCGCCCCGCCTCCGGGCATCTCTACTTCACGCTGAAGGACGCGCGCGCCCAGCTGCGGGCGGCGATGTTCCGGATGAAGGCGCAGTACCTGAAGTTCGTGCCGCGCGAGGGCATGCGCGTGCTGGTGCGCGGCAAGGTGACCCTGTACGACGCCCGTGGCGAGTACCAGATGGTGCTGGACCACATGGAGGAAGCCGGCGAAGGCGCACTGCGCCGCGCATTCGAAGAGCTGAAGGCACGGCTGGAGGCCGAGGGCCTGTTCGACCCGGCACGCAAGCGGTCGATGCCTGCACACGTGCAGCGCCTGGCGGTGATCACCTCGCCCACCGGTGCCGCCGTGCGTGACGTGCTGAGCGTGCTGGCCCGCCGCTTCCCGCTGCTGGAAGTGGACCTGCTGCCGACCCTGGTACAGGGCAGCACGGCCGCCGCGCAGATCACCCGCCTGCTGCAGGCCGCCGATGCCAGTGGCCGCTACGACGTGATCCTGCTGACCCGCGGTGGCGGCTCACTGGAAGACCTGTGGGCGTTCAACGATGAAGCGCTGGCCCGCGCGATTGCGGCCAGCCACACGCCGGTGGTGTCGGCGGTGGGCCACGAAACCGACTTCAGCCTGAGCGACTTCGCCGCCGACCTGCGCGCGCCGACACCGTCGGTGGCCGCCGAACTGCTGGTGCCGGACCAGCGCGAACTGGCACTGCGCCTGCGCCGTACGGCGGCACGCATGGTGCAGCTGCAGCGGCACGCGATGCAGCAGGCGATGCAGCGTGCCGACCGAGCACTGCTGCGCCTCAACGCGCAGAGCCCACAGGTGCGACTGGATCTGCTGCGTCGCCGTCAGCTGGACCTGGGCCGGCGCCTGCATGCCGCGTTCAACCAGCAGCAGGAACGCCGTGCCGCGCGCCTGCGTCATGCAGCGGCGGTGCTGCGCGGGCACCATCCGCAGCGCCAGCTCGACGCGATGCAGCGCCGCCTCGCCGCCCTGCGTGGGCGTCCACAGGCTGCAATGCAACGCCGGCTTGAACGCGATGCACTGCGCCTGCGCGGGCTGGCGCGTTCGCTGGAGGCAGTCAGCCCGCTGGCCACCGTGGCTCGTGGCTACAGCATCCTCACCCGCAGCGACGATGGCACCCTGGTGCGGAAGGTCGACCAGGTGCAGCCAGGCGATGCGCTGCAGGCGCGCGTCGGCGACGGCGTGATCGACGTGCAGGTCAAGTAGAGGGTTGTTCGGCAGGGCTGCGCCCTGCACCTGCAGAGGCTTCAAGCCAAGGCAACGTCAACGTCAAAAGCGAGCATTCCGTGGGATGGCGGGGCGGTGTCGGAGTGCGGGGACGCTGCAAGTACGTCCCTGTAAGCTTGGCAGCCGCATCCATGCGGCTGACACCCCGCACTCCGACACC